>JAEWYV010000099.1 GCA_023458615.1 Bacillota bacterium | reverse complement strand
GTTATGAGATAGGCACCATCTGCACCAACGCACCAATTCCGATTGGCATTTCTGATTGCGCGTTTCATCCTTCATCGCTTTCCAACGCAAGAACTATGCTGCTGGATTTGGAGATGCGGGGCATCGCTTCCCGCATTGGCGCAGCAGACGAAACGCCTGCGCCAGCGCAGCCAAACGGTGTGATTGCACAACGTATTGAGATTGATTCTATTGAGGCGCTGCTGGAAGCTCTCAAAAAAGCCGCGCCTGTCAAACGATTAGCCATCGAGGCGGGCGAGACGGTGCAATTTGCATTTCAACCCGAAGTCTTCTATGAAATTGTGCAGGGTGCGGACCTTTTCTGCACACCGATCGATGAAAAAGAGCTCTTCGGTGCGTTCAAGAGCATATTGGAAGACGAGCATCTTCAGGTGCTTGCCTTTGACACAAAGCGCTTAAGGCATCTGCTGGCAAAATTGAATATTTCACTCAAGGCATCGGTGTTTGATGCCATGATTGCGGATTACCTGCTGGATGCAACGCGCCCTTCGACAAGCTTTGCTATGCTTTGCGAGCGCTTTGACGCGCATGCAAAACCCAATGCTGCGATGCTGTTTACGCTTTGTGATAGCATGATGCAGTCGCTTGTCGAGGCGAATATGCAAAAGCTATACGATGAGATGGAGTTACCGTTGTCCCAGGTTCTCTTTGAAATGGAGCAAGCGGGTTTTCGCGTGGATCGGGACATACTCCGCCAGCTACAGACGCAGTTTAATGAGCAGGGGGATTCCCTCGCAAAACGCATCTATGAATTAACCGGGGAGACGTTTAATATTCTCTCGCCAAAACAGCTTGGCGAAGTGCTGTTTGAGAAGCTTGGCCTCCCTACCGGGCGCAAAAACAAGAGCGGATTTTCTACGGATGCGGATACGCTCGAATCGCTGATGGACCGCCACCCGGCAATTCCGTTGATTCAGGAGTATCGTTTCATTACCAAACTCAAGAGCACGTTTGTGGATGGGTTGCTCAACGTGGTCAGCGCGGAGAACGATCGCGTACGAACGCAGTTTAATCAGTGCGTTACGGCAACAGGCCGCATTTCCAGCACGGAACCGAATATGCAAAATATCCCCGTGCGCACATCGCAGGGGAGAGAGATCAGAAAGGCATTTATTGCTTCAGAAGGGAATGTGCTTGTCGATGCGGATTATTCGCAGATTGAACTGCGACTGCTTGCGCATATCAGCGGTGATGAAGGCATGATTCAAGCCTTCAATAGTGGAAAAGATATTCACCGCACGACTGCAAGCGAAGTTTTTCGCGTACCATTTGACGAGGTGTCGAGTGAGCTAAGAAGCGCGGCGAAGGCTGTCAACTTTGGAATTGTATATGGCATTAGCGACTTCGGACTCGCACGGAATCTGGATATTCCTGTCAAGCAGGCCTCGGAGTACATCAAGCTTTATTTTGACCGTTATCCGGGCGTCAAAGCCTATCTGGATCAAAGTGTCGCGCAGGCGAAGGAAAAGGGCTATGCCGTCACGATGTACGACCGTAGACGCGCTTTGCTTGAACTCAAAAGCTCCAACTACAACACACGCTCCTTTGGAGAGCGGGTAGCCATGAACATGCCGATACAGGGTACCGCGGCGGATATCATAAAACTCGCGATGGTGAAGGTCAGCCAGATGCTAAAGTCCCGCGGGCTAAATGCAAAATTGATTTTGCAGGTGCATGACGAGTTGATCTTTGATACCCCAAAAGCGGAGGCAGACGAGGTAGAGGCTTTGGTTCACGACTGTATGGAACACGTAGCGGAGCTTTCTGTTCCTTTGGATGCGGATGTGAAGGTTGGGCACAGTTGGTACGAAACAAAATGACGCGGCAAAACGACGGCTACCTCAAAATTGGATTAACGGGCGGGATCGGTTCGGGAAAATCCACCGCTGCTCGGCGATTTGGTGAGTTGGGCGCGCGCGTTTATCATGCGGACGAAATCTCGCGACACGCGCTCGATCCGGGTGCGGTGTGCTATGATCGTGTTGTTGGTGCGTTTGGCACAGATGTACTAAAGCCGGATGGTTCGATTGACCGAAAGCGGCTTGGCGCAATCGTATTTGGTAGCGACGCGAAACGAAAAACACTCAATGATATCGTTCATCCCTATGTGATAGAGGAGATGCTTTCCCGTGCGGAGCGGGATTTTCTATCAGCTAATACGGGTATTGCGGTGTTTGAAGTGCCGCTGCTGTTCGAGAGCGGGATGAATTCCTTGATGGATGCTTGTATTGTCGTATTCTGCGATCAGGAAACGCGCATTCAACGCGTCATGGAGCGGGATGCGCTCCAGCGCGAGCAAGTGGAAGCGCGTATACGCGCGCAGATGCCGGAGGAGGAGAAGGTGCTCCGCGCGAACTATGTATTGGATAACAACGGATCGGAAGCGGAGTTTTTAGCGCAGGTTGACGTGCTCTTTCGAAAACTGACGGCGGAGGAACAGCATCTTTGAGGCAAGAGGAACGAACGCCTGTCAAGAAAAAAAGAAGCCCTCGCCGTCGCCTAAGCAACATGCAAATTGCTGTGATTGTGCTTGGTGTGGTCGTGTTTCTTGCAGCGGCTGCATTTGGAGGATATGTTCTCTATGAGAACGAACAATATCAAAAAGCGCTTCGCAACTATCCGGTTGCTTACACGGATTTCATTAAAACCTATTCAACGGAGTATAAGCTTGATCCATATCTCGTCCAGTCCATCATGCGTTGCGAGAGCAGCAATGATCCAAGCGTTGTGAGTAAGGTTGGCGCAATCGGACTGATGCAGATTATGCCGGACACAGGAACGTGGATTGCGCACAAGCTGGATCTGGACAATGTGTATACGGAGCAGATGTTGTATGACCCTGAAACAAACATTGAGTTCGGTTGCTGGTATTTAAAGTTTCTCAGCGGAAGGTTCAATGGAAACACCAAGCAGATGATTGCTGCCTACAATGCGGGGCACGGTAGCGTAGAAGATTGGCTGGACGATCCGCGTTATTCCCAGAATGGCGAGCTGACCACTATTCCGTTTGAGGAGACGGCGCGATACTACGATAAAGTAACCGCTGCCTATGAAAATTATACTACGCTCTATCCCGACCTTTTCTTAGAAACGGCGGCGGCGACACCCGTTGTTGAAGGATAAAAAGCGTGCTATACTGTATCAAATTATCCGGAGGATAAACACTTGCTTGAACTCATCATCATTGCTTGCTTACTGATACTAGACCAGATCACCAAGTATCTGATTCAATTGAATCTTTCCCCGGTGGGAACGTCGGTTCCGCTGATTGACGGATTGGTTCAGTTCACCAACGTTCACAATACTGGCGCCGCATGGGGGTTACTCTCGGGATTTCGTTGGTTGTTTATTCCTATGACGTTGATCGTAGCGGGGCTGCTGGTCTTTGTTATCATTCGATTTCGCAAAAAGTTCTGCGTTTTTTCCCGCGTGACGCTTGCGCTGCTTTTTGCGGGCGCGGTTGGCAACTTTATTGACCGTCTGTTGCTGGGATACGTACGTGATTTCATCGATATTACGCCGTGGTTCAACTTTCCGGTGTTCAATGTTGCGGATAGCGCGCTTTCCATTGGATGCGTCTTTCTCATCATCGATGCTCTGTTTTTAAAGGACAAGTCGCTATTTGACGCGATTTCGTTTGGAAAGTCAAATCAGGCGACAATGTCTGAAACATCGCAAGCGCATTCCGAAAAAGCTGAAAAAAAGCATTCGGACGATAGCAATGCCTGAGCAGGAGACTTTAATTTGCTCCGTTTCCGTCCGGCTTGATGTGTTCGTTGCCGCGGAGACGGAGCTTTCGCGCACCCAGGCACAGCGCATGATCCGCGACGGTAACATTTTACTCAACGGAAAGACGGCAAAGCCAAACGTAAATACACAAATTGGCGATTGTGTAGAGATCACATATCCGGATCCTGTTGCGACAGATGTGCTCCCCGAGGATATTCCTCTGGATATTCTCTACGAAGATACGGATTTACTCGTCTTAAACAAACCGCAGGGAATGGTGGTTCATCCCGCACCAGGACATGAAACCGGAACGCTTGTTAACGCATTGATGTTCCATATTCGTGATCTTTCGGGCATTGGCGGAGAGCTTCGACCCGGCATTGTGCACCGCATTGATCGCATGACCTCGGGACTGCTGGTTGTTGCTAAAAATGATGCGGCCCATCGCGCGCTGAGTGATCAGTTTCGAGATCACACAGCGCATCGCAGCTATGCCGCTCTTGTAGACGGCAACATCAAAACCGATAATGGAACAGTCGATGCGCCGATTGCGCGGCATCCCGTAGATAGAAAGCGCATGGCAATCGTTTACGGCGGGCGGGAGGCGGTAACGCACTGGCGCGTTGCCGAGCGATATGGTCAATATACCCTGCTGCAAATCGAGCTTGAAACCGGCCGGACACATCAGATTCGTGTTCATCTTGCGAGCCTGCAACATCCTGTGACGGGTGACGAGGTATATGGTCGTGAGAAAAAACCGTTTGGATTGGTTGGGCAGGCGTTGCATGGATATCGCCTGACATTTCTGCATCCGACCATTGGGAAACGCATGGTGTTTTATTCGCCTATGCCGGACTATTTTTTACAGGCTTTAAGAAAAGCAGGGGAGAGCATGGATGGGGAGAGCATTCTCCGCCGATTGATAGAACTGGAACAAGGCGAACCGACCTGAGGTCATCATTTTCTCGTAAATCATCAGTTTCATGACAAAGGAGATCAGAATGAATCGATATTCCAGACTAGCTGCGTTGATACTGGCGCTCATGCTGCTAATCAGCGCGTTTTCGGGATGCAAATTGCCGGACGGCGTAACGCAGACCATCACGATGGAATCCGGCACGACGGAGTCTCAAGAACCAGCCGAAGAAACAGCAGCTCCTACGCCGGATTTACAGGTAAGTGCTGAAGCAACAAGCGCGTACACCACGCTGGATCTGGATGTATTCCGCTGGTATGCGACCATGGACGGCTATGCGCTGCATATGTTTATGGATGATCCGTCAAAGTTTGGCGTAGACCCAAAGAGCGTAAATATGACTCTGGGGGATTACTCGCCGGAGCAAAGCGCGAAGGCCACGCAGGAAGCCCAGACATATTATGATCGGCTGAATGCAATCGATCGTGAGAAATTGCCGCTGGACAAGCAATTTTCGTATGATGTTTTACACGACCTGTTGGAGGATTTTTCGGAAGATACCAGCGAGTTTTATTACTTGGATGAGCCATTGACTGAATACAGCGGGTTGCATTCCAATTTGCCGCTTTCCTTTGCCCTGTTTGAGTTAAAGAACACGACGGATGTGGAGGACTATTTAACACTGCTGGCTGATATGCCGCGCTATATGGGACAAGTTCTCGCGTTTGAGCAGAAGCGCGCCGATATGGGTCTCTTCATGACAGAGCATGCCTTGGATGCGATTTTGGAGGATTGCAAGCTCATTATTGATTCCCGCGACAATTCGTTTCTCTATGTAACGTTTGACGACGCGATTGATCAATTGACAGAGCTGACCCCTGATCAGGCAAAAACCTATAAGGATCGCAATGCGAGCTTAATTCAGAATGAATATGTGAATTCCTATCAGACGCTATATGACGGGCTATCTGCCTTGCGTAAGCATTGCCGCACCTATGAGCAGGCGGCACAGTATAGCGAGCTGCAAAAACGCTTCTTTGAATATAGTATGCAAGATGCGGGCAGCAATTCTCTGAGTGTTGAAGAGACGCTGGAGATGCTGAAAAACGAGCTGACATACCTCTATAATGACATTGTCGATATCCAAAACGAAAATCCGGGCATCTATGATGAGAAAATTGATGTTACCAGCGGAAATATGCAGACAGATCTGGACTATTTGCAGAGCGTGATCTCACCGCTGCTGCCGGAATTGCCGGAGCACAATCTCACGCTATCCGATGTGCCGGAGGAATTGCAAGGCCAGTTTGCGCCTGCGGCATATGTTGTACCGTCGATGGATGACTGGAAGGACAACATCATCTATGTTAACACCGCAACAAGCGATCCAACGCTGCTGTTAACGCTTGCACATGAGGGATATCCGGGGCACATGTATCAATATATCTATCAACGCAGCAAGGATGACCTTGGGTTAATGCAGCGCGCGGCAAACTTTGGCGGATATGCGGAAGGCTGGGCACAGTTTGCGGAGTTTCTGGTGACACAGTATCAAACCAAATATGACCAGGATTATGTGCGCTTGAATTTCGAATATGGTGTATTGGCGAATTCAATCCTTCCCGCGATCATCAGCATCATGGTCAACTACTACGGCTATTCGGAAGAAGCGCTGGGGAACTATTTGACAGGTATTGGATTTAAAAAAGAAGCTGCGCAGCAGTTTTACGAGATGGTGATCGATCAGCCATATTATTTCTTTACCTATGCAATCGGCTATGCGCAGATAGCGCAGCTCTACCGGGACGAGTCAAGCGACATTGGCGCCAGCTTTGATATGAGCGCGTTTTTGACCACTTACCTGAATCTTGGTCCGGGTAATTTTGGCCTGATCAAGGAACGGATGGATATCTGGGCGGACAGTGTCTTGCAGGATGCTGCTTAAGGAACTTGACAAATCCGCTTAACTAGGCTAGACTGACGACAATTGAAAAATTATTAATGGCTATGAAGATGAGGAGTACGCATCCCTGCCGCAGCAGAGAGACCATCGGTTTGCTGAAAGATGGTTTGCGGATCAGTGCGGAAGGTCGCATTGGAGCTGAAAGCGCGAAACGAATGCATGAGCGCTTTTCGAATATTCCGCGTTAAGGAAACACGAGAGGAATGCTTGCTTTATTACGGGCATTCAACAAAGGTGGTACCGCGAGCATCCGCTTCGTCCTTTGACGAGGCGGGTGTTTTTTATTTAAAATAGATTCACAAGAAGGCAGGAAAAAAACAAGTATGCGCCCAGAGATGGAAAAAACCTACGACCACGCGCGTGTGGAATCCACACTTTATAAAAAGTGGGAAGAAAACGGATATTTTCATGCACGCCCAAATACTGGAAAACCACCATATACTATTGTTATTCCGCCGCCGAACATCACTGGTCGGCTGCATATGGGGCATGCCATCGATGAAACACTGCAGGATGTTCTTATTCGATATAAGCGCATGAGCGGATATGAAGCACTCTGGATGCCGGGCACGGATCATGCCTCTATTGCAACTGAGGTCAAGATTGTCGAACAAATGGCAAAAGAGGGGATCACGAAAAAGGATATTGGACGTGATGGCTTCTTGAAGCGCGCCTGGGCTTGGCGGGACGAATACGGCTCCACCATCGTAAAGCAGCTTCGCTACCTTGGTTCTTCGTGCGATTGGGAGCGGGAACGCTTTACCATGGATGAAGGCTGCAGCAAGGCTGTGACGAAGGTATTTGTGAGTCTCTATAACAAGGGCTTGATTTATCGCGGTGATCGCATCATTAATTGGTGCCCGGACTGCAAAACTGCGCTGTCCGATGCCGAGGTGGAATATGAGGAACAGCACAGCCACCTCTGGCATGTGCGTTATGATGCGCCGGATAAGAGCTATTCCATCACGGTGGCGACAACACGCCCGGAGACTATGCTTGGTGACACCGGCATTGCCGTGAATCCCGAAGATCCGCGCTACCAGCACCTCATTGGAAAGACGGTCATTATCCCCGCTGTGGGTCGCGAAATACCGATCGTGGGTGATGAATACTGCGAGATGGAATTCGGTACGGGGGCTGTGAAAATTACGCCTGCGCATGATCCGAATGATTTTGAAGTGGCGATGCGGCAAGGACTTCCGGTGCTGCGCGTGTATACAGACGCGGGTTACATCAACGAAAACGGCGGCAAATTTGTCGGCCTGGAGCGCTTTGAGTGCCGTAAAGCGATTGTGAAAGAGCTGGAGGAGAGCGGTAATCTCGTCAAGATTGAGCCGTATGCGCACAACGTCGGTACTTGCTACCGCTGCCACACGACCATTGAACCCATCGTGTCAAAGCAATGGTTTGTGGATATGAAGCCTCTTGCCGCGCCTGCCATCGAAGCGGTGCGAAACGGCGAGGTAAAGTTCGTTCCCGAACGGTTTGAAAAGACATATTTCAACTGGATGGACAACATTCGCGATTGGTGCATCTCGCGGCAGCTCTGGTGGGGACATCGCATCCCGGCCTATTACTGCGACGCATGCGGCAAGATGATTGTTTCTGAGGAAGCGCCAGACAAATGCCCGGATTGCGGCGCGCCGGTGCGGCAGGATGAGGATGTGCTGGACACATGGTTTAGCTCCGGTATGTGGCCATTCTCTACGCTTGGATATCCGGAACAGACGGAAGAACTCAAATATTTCTACCCGACCAATACGCTGGTGACGGGCTACGACATCATCTTTTTCTGGGTGGCGCGTATGATCGTGTTTGGCTACGAGGTCATGCACGAACGCCCGTTTGAAACGGTGTATGTCCACGGAATTATGCGCGATAGCCAGGGCAGAAAGATGAGCAAATCTCTCGGCAACGGCATTGATCCCCTTGAGGTAATTGAAAAGCACGGCGCCGACTCGCTGCGCTTCTCGTTGCTTGCAGGCAACTCTGCTGGTAATGACATGCGTTTCTACTGGGAAAAGGTGGAAGCCGCACGTAATTTCTGCAATAAGATTTACAACGCCTCGCGCTTTGTGCTCATGGGAACCGAAGAATCGACGGGTGAATTGCCGGATGAAAGCAAGCTCGAAATCGCCGACAAATGGATCCTCAGCCGACTCAATGAGATCATCTCCGAGGTGACGAAAAATCTTGACGGCTACGAGCTCGGCATGGCGGCGCAGAAAATATATGATTTCATCTGGTCGGAATACTGCGACTGGTATATCGAAATCGCAAAATCGCGTCTCTATGGCGAAGATACAGAGGCAAAGGCAACCGTCAGCGCGGTGCTGATCCATGTGCTTAAGGCGAGCCTGAAGTTGTTGCATCCGTTTATGCCGTTTATTACGGAGGAGATCTTCACCAAGCTTTCGGACGAGGAGACCATTATGCGCTCCAGCTGGCCAAAGCAGGATGAACGCTTTAACGCATATGTGGCGGATTGCGATCGTATGTCCCGGATGATGGAGCTCATTCGCTCCATTCGAAATCTCCGCGCGGAGATGAAGGTACCCCCGGCGCAAAGGATTGGCGCACGCTTGGTCGTAGACAAAACGGAGGCGGATGCATTCCAGACCATGACGGGGTATCTGAATAAACTCGCAGGCGTGGAGCAGGTGCGTGTTTCAACCGAGGCAGGAGAGATTCCGAAGAACGACGTCCATATTGTCTGCGAAGGAATCGAGGCGGTTATTCCGCTCTCTTCACTTGTCGATCC
>JAEWYV010000098.1 GCA_023458615.1 Bacillota bacterium | reverse complement strand
AGGTTAATGATTTTATAAAAATTGCTGACAAAATTACTGACGGAAGACCTGAAATCGGCACCATGGAAGATGATGCCGGAGAAACCGTTTTTTATTGCCATGTGTACTTGGTTTACAGCAAGTAAGTGTTTGAGTATATATGAAAATATGCAAACAATGATAAGGCGAATTTTATGAAAAACATTCCTTTCCTAGACCCATCAAAGCATCACACGCTTACAGAGCAAGAATGCGAACTAGTCACGTTTTATCGCTCTATGAGCCCAACGAAGCAAAAGGTTATAATTCAGGCCCTGTTCGCCGCATTGAGCGAAGAAGTGAAAAAAAAGAACGAGAAATAAAAAGCCGCTCGGTGCGGGAACACCGAAGCGGCGAGTGCAGAGGAAATTGCCTTTGGAGGGGTCCTTTTTCTGCGCTCTCAATATACCACGAAACAGGAGGGCAGCACAATGGCGAAGAAGAAAAAACGCCTGCGGGCGCAGGTCACAGTCGGGCACGACTCAACCGGTGCGCCGATTTACAAATGGGCGAGTGGGTACACGAAGAAAGAGCTACTTGAAAACAAAGAAGAGTTGCGTCGAACCTATATAAACGGAGCAGTTGCGATTCGACGCGACATTCAGCTCGGAGAGTTTATCACGGAATGGTATGAAACTTACAAGCTCGGCGCGGCGTCGCACGGCGGCAGGAAGATAAGCGCCAGCACTCAGGCGAATTACCGCACAGCAATCAACGTTCACATCTTCCCTGCTTTTGCTGACCGGCAAATGAGAGCAATCACCGCCGGAGACCTGCAACGGTTTATGAACGGTTTGAACTCATATAGCCGCACCTTAATCGGGGATGTATACGGCGTAATTAAGAACGTTTTTTCTATGGCCTACGCGCAAGGAATTGTCGACCGGGATCCTGCTGTCGCGCTGAAAAAGCCAGAGGCAGGAAGCCCAACGCCGCGGCGAGCTCTAACGCCAGCCGAAACAAGCGCGGTTCTAAAGCTGATTGATACCCACCCGGACGGGTTGCTGCTCGCGATACTCTACTATACAGGCGTTCGTCGCGGTGAAGCGCTCGGGCTACAATGGAATGATATAAACTTCTCGAAACGGCAGCTCTCCATCCGCCGAGATATTGACTTTGATTCCGGGACAGTCGGTGAAGTAAAATCAAAGTGTTCATTGAGAGATATACCCATCGTAGACGAGCTGCACGTTCTTCTTCAAAAATGTCGCAGCGTGGGAACCGGGTTTGTGATACAGTCGCCGCATCTGAAATCATATTGGTCCCAGGGCACATTCGTTCGACACTGGAATGCAATTCAGAATGCAATATATGAGATCGATCCAAGTGTTGAGCACACTAAGCAATCGTCCATTCTTACACCTCACTATTTTCGGCATAATTACGCAACGCTGCTTTTTGAAGCGGATGTTGATGTGTTGACTGCACAGGTCTTCCTCGGTCATTCCGATCCAAAAACAACTCTTAAGATATACACGCATCTTCGTGAAACTAAACGAGTGCAGAACACCGAGAAACTTCAAAAGGCATTTTCACGACCGATCTAGTGGCAAGAAAGTGGCAAGAAAATATTTATTATGGTACGTTATCATACGATAGCCAAGACCAAAAAAAGCCCGTAAATCGGGCTTTTTTCTCGTTTAGAATAGTATAAAAACGTCTCGCTTTTTGGCTGTTAACCGCAGTGTCGTTGGTTCGAGTCCAACAGGGGGAGCCAAAAACAAAAGACCACCATCCGGTGGTCTTTTGTTTTTGCTTTCTTGCAGGCTCAACGCAGCGAGATTGCCCTAATGGAGGCATCGCGGCTGTTCACTGTTGCGGAGCCGAGCGCGCCCAGTGGGCGATAAAGCAAGGCGGAGCAAGCCAAGCAAGGGAGCTTTAGGATGCCGCTTCAGCGGCAACGATAAGCGACTTTTGCGCAGGCCGCGGGTCGTTGGTTCGAGTCCAACAGGGGGAGCCACAAAGGGCACACGAAGTGATACCATTTCGTGTGCCTTGTTTTAATTTAATCCAGTTGTCTTTTCTTTGAAGAGTATATGTGAAATTGACTACGCAAAGCGTTGGCAAAGGGACACAGCGAATTCCGAACGCACAGCGCTACTTCAACGCCTAGAATCGGCTGAATTTGCCCTGAAAACGGGTTCAGCAGTCATTCGAACCTCGATTTATTCTCAATCACAAAGGGAAAACATAATTAAAACAGTAACTCTTCCCCTAATATGCGCAAGTATTGAACCATGTAATCATATTGAAATTGGTTTTTATCTCGCCGAATTTACATTCCCATCTGAAGTTGTGCAGATGCATTGTGGTTGATGCGTCCAGAACTACAAACTCTTAATTTGCCTTGATGAACTTCAATATTAAATCAAGCGTTTCCTTAAGGCACCCCAAGAATTCAAGGGATAGCTTTTGTATTGCATCTTCGTCGGCATCTTTAAAAGCACGTTGAAGCTCTACAGAAATGTCGTGCAAGTTCTTTGCGCCGATGCTACCTGCACTGCTCTTAATTTTGTGAACGATCTGTTCGCCTTGCGCATAATCTCTTTTGCGAATAGCCGCCTCAAGCTGCGCTCCAACATTGCTGTTTTCATCGATAAATGATTGCAGCACCAGACGAAAGATATCCTTATCACCACCGATTCGTTTGATTCCATCGTCAAAGTCAATAACTTGTGTATTACCGGCCGTAGTTTTGTCTGTTTTGCCAAATTGCTCTGGCAGAGCGTTCGGTATCTTTCCATTCAAGAGAGTGATCAGTGTTTCAATCAACTGATTCGGTTCAAAAGGCTTACTTACATAGTTCCAGATACCATGGCTACGGCATTTTTCCTCTACGCCTGTGATCGCATCCGCTGTCATCGCAACAATCGGAATCTCTTGATTGATTCTGCGAATCATGTCCGAAGCTGTATATCCATCCATAATAGGCATATGTAAATCCATCAAAATCAGATCAACCTCGGCCTGATGCGCGGCATAGTATTGATAACCCTCTTCTCCGTCGGAAGCGATATCCATGATAAAGCCTGCCTGCCCCAAAATGCTTTTTGCGATAAATTGATTCGTCTTGTTATCCTCAACCAACAACAACCGATAGGGATGTGGCGCAATCAGTTGGTTCCCCTCTAGCAGTTGGCGTTTTTCCTCCGGTGGTTTAATTTTTAAAATCTCGATGATCCCGTTGTATAGCACCGATGGAATGATTGGCTTTGTGATTCCGATATCGATTCCTGCCGACTCCAGCTCTTCAAACAAATCCTCCCGCATCATTGGCACAAGCAAGATCGACTTGCTTTGTTCGGGTATCCGCTGTTCTGCCTTTAGTTTACGATAGAATTCGATCCCGCCGTTTGGCGGAGTAGCGTAGTCTATCATCAAGATCTGATAAGGAGCCTCTGCTTTTGAAATCACCGCATCCAGCTTCGAGCGCATCTGTTGTTCTGTTTCCACAATTTCGTTTTGAATTCCAAAAGAGCGCAAGTACTCTTCCAGCTGGGTGCGCGTAGCCTCTGCTTTTAGTAATATCAGCGCACGTGTATTGCGGAAACAGTCCGACGACATTCTTGCGTTCTTCGACGATTCCTGCGCCGAGTCAATCTCCAGCGGAAGCATAACCGTGAACACCGATCCTTGGCCTTTCTCGCTTGTGGCAGAGATCTGGCCGTCCATGAGGTCGGTGAGGCTTTTGACAATCGAAAGTCCCAACCCGCTGCCCCCGAAGCGGCGGCTGATACTGGAGTCGCCCTGATCAAACGGAGCGAACAGGTGCTCTAGTTGTTCCGGCGCCATTCCAATTCCGGTATCGCTCACAACGAAGGTAACCACCCGGTTAGTCGTGTCCGTTGCATCACTTGAAATGCTCACCTTAACCGAACCATGCTCCGTAAATTTAACGGCATTGTTGATGAGGTTTAATAGAATTTGTTCGACTCGCAGCGGGTCACCAAGGAACATCGACGGCACGTCCGGGCTTTTAATAACCGACAATTCTATCCCCTGTTCTTCCACCTTGACCGATTCTATATTGATGATTCGTTGGAGAATTTTGTCTAAATCAAACGGGACTTTTTCGATTGTTATTTTCCCGGCCTCGATCTTTGAGAAATCAAGAATATCGTTAATCGTACCGAGCATATTGCGCGAAGCTTGCGTGAGTTTATCCAAATACATCCCCTGAGTCGCAGTAAGGTCTGTTTTCTTCATCAGATAGGCCATGCCAAGAATTGCGTTCAATGGCGTTCTGATTTCGTGCGACATGCGCGCAAGAAACAGGGACTTCACCTGATTGGCTGAAACCGCCTCTTCCTTGGCGAGCGTTGCCTCTTCCTGCGCTTTTCTTCGTTTAGCAATTTCTTTTCTCAAGCGAATGATCCAGAAATATGACACCACCAGAACCGCAACCAATGTCAATCCGGCGATGCCGATGACGCGCAGAACATAGGAATAATCGACGGCACCCTCAACATCGATCCACTTGTTATTGATCTCTGTGCGCTGCTGTTTGGTGATGCTCGCCAGCGCCTTATTGATGATGCTAACTAGCTCAGGCCAATCCTTTCGAACCGCAAAATGTAGGGATTGGGACTGGTCGTCCGCACCCACTTCAATTGGAATGTATTTTAAATTAGAAATCCCAATAGACTTTGCCAAATAGCTGGTTGTAGCAAAATTTCCGACAAACGCAATCTCAATTCCATTTGAAACCGCTCGCAGGGCCGCCTCAACGGTTGGATACAAGCTTAGTTTCACTTCCGGATGCTGTGTCATATAGCTATGGTGTGAGCTATTCATTTGAACCGCTATTGTTTTGCCAGATAAATCCGCAAAGGATCGGATGTCTTTGATATCCTCATTGACAAAAATTGCTCTTTGAAATGTAAAATAGGTGTCCGAAAATAAAAAATACCGCTCACGTTCAGCGGTTTGCCCAACACATGGCAAGACGTCGAGCTGACCCTGAACCGCCATTTCATATGCTTCGGTCCAGGTTAATCCTTTTTTAACCTCCATCTGTAATCCGGTTTTCTCGCAAATCAACGCGATGTAATCCGCCGCGATTCCCTTATACTGCCCATCCGTATCGATGAACTCGTATGGCACAAAGGTTGGGTCCACACCGAGGTGAATAACAGGATGATTTCGAATAAAATCCTGTTCTTTTTGGGTTAACAGTATTTGCGGCCCCGGGCTGGTTTCTTCAGCGAGTGCCGTCGATGATAAAACGAGCAAGAACAGCGAGAAGACCACCAGAACGGCCGCGATCAACTTGCGTGGTTTCATACAATCGCTCCTAACCGGCCTGTTGGCCAAAGCTGTCCGCAATAGACCGAACCGCGCCCTCGATTTCGAAAAATGCATCCAATAGTTCCGGATCAAAATGGGTACCGCGCTCTGCTTCCATCATTTCCAGCGCGGCTTCATGTGTAAAGGCGGGCTTATACACGCGTTTGTTGACAAGCGCGTCATATACATCGATGATCGCCATCAATCGGCCCGCGAGCGGGATATCCTTTCCAACCAAACCGCCGGGATAACCAGTTCCATCGAACTTCTCATGGTGTGTCCCTGCAATTTCTGCCGCCGTACGGATAAAGGAAAGGCTGTCGCTTTCCGGCCCCATACAGCGAAGCGCCTCCACGCCAAAGGTTGTATGCTTTTTCATAATCTCAAACTCATCCGTTGTGAGTTTGCCAGGCTTGAGCAAAATATGATCAGGGATGCCAACCTTTCCAATATCATGCAATGGTGTCGTGTCGAATAACTCCTTTGCATAGCTATCCGTTAGTATATTGCTAAACGGCACATTCGCCTTTAGGTGGGAACACATCTCCTGCATCATCAGCTGCGTTCGCTTGGTATGATTGCTCGATTCAATATTTCGCACCTCAAGCAAGCTCACCAACGCGTGAATCGTGACATCTCGCGTGAGTACACTTTCTCGTGTGCGTTCCTGCACACGCTTTTCCAGAATGAGATTCTGCTGCTCCAGCGCGTCGCGCGCATTTTTCAGTTTAATCTGCAACTCAACCCGTTTTCGCAGTGAACGAATATTCAGCGGCTTTCGAATATAATCCACTGCGCCAAGGTCGAGACCTCGCATCTCGTTATCGATTTCGTCAAAATTCGTCAAAACCAGCACCGCAATATTCTTATATTCCGGGTGGTTCTTCATCTGTTCCAGTACTTCAAAACCATTCATGCGCGGCATGTTGATATCCAGAATCAGAATGTCAACATTCGGATGGCGCTCTAACTGCTCCATGGCATCCATTCCATCATATGCAAAGAGCAGTTCATAGTCCGATAATATGCTGCTGATGATGGCAACATCGGTTTTTGAATCGTCGGCAATCAGAATTCGAATCATATTGGCTCCTCATGTTCCATTCAATTTGCTGCTAATGCCTTGTTGCCTTCCGTCTCAATCATCTTGAGGAACACCTCGGTAGTGATTGCGCCTATAGTAGTGTATCGATTAACAATACAATAAACTGCTTTGCTTATTTGAACTGTTCTATGCAAAAATCCATTCCCGAATCATGCGCGTTCTTTACGATGCATTATCTATCAGCGAACACTCTTTCCGGTGAGGAGGCTAAATGAAGCAACTTTATTCAATCTTTGCTTTTGTGTTAATCATCGCATTTCTGACCGGCTGTTCTGCCATAGTAGATGTCAATTCTGCTGTAGTCCGAACAGAGATTCCCGCAGAAATCTCAGCCATCGCACCGGCAAGTTCCCCTGTTGCTACACCTTCTCCTACACCCATTGCAACTCCATCCCCATCACCTACACCCGGTCCACCAGATGACTACGTGATTCAGTTTGCAGATGAATTCGATGCTGGGCACATCGATGAGCGCAACTGGAGCTTTGAGGTTGGCCCTTGGCCGTATAACGATGAACTGCAGTGCTATCTGTCTGAAAACGCCAGTGTTGAGGACGGCTGTCTTGTCATCGAGGCGAGAAAGGAGCCCGCGCAAGGTCGCAGCTATACCTCTGCGCATCTGAATACACTAGGTAAACTGGATATGACATACGGATATCTGGAAGTTCGGGCTGCACTGCCGACAGGCATTGGCACCTGGTCAGCCATTTGGCTTCTTCAAAGCGATCTACGCTACGGCGGGTATCTGCATTCTGGCGAAATCGATATGGTTGAGCGCGTCGGCTATGATGCGAAACGCGTACACTCGACCATCCATACATTCACCCGTAATTCATTAAATGGTATTGCGATAACTGCATTTGCTCGTTTAGGGCATAAGGATGACGACTTCCATATTTACAGTTTGCTCTGGAATGAGGAAGCTCTATTCCTTTCTTTTGACGGTGTTAACACATTAACCTATATGCGCCCCAATGGAGCTACCTCCGATACCTGGCCCTTCGATGTCCCTTTTCACCTGATCCTGAACCTCGCCATTGGCGGCAGTTGGGGCGGTGTAAAGGGTGTAGCCGACGAGGCATTTCCCCAACGCATGCTCATTGACTATGTTCGATATTATCTGCCGGCATCTACGAGTACAATCGTAGAATAGTTTTCAAAAAGCAAGTTCGCTTGTATACATTTCAGTTCCGTTGAAACCCATTTCGTTGGAGATTTCTGCACTCTATATCACATCGATCCGTGCCGCTATATTAATGAGACGATTGACCAACTATATCGCTACATCATATA
>JAEWYV010000097.1 GCA_023458615.1 Bacillota bacterium | reverse complement strand
ATGCGCGTGCTGGTGAGCACATCGATCAGCGGGCGCTCGTTCTCCCCCTCGTAGGTGGGTCGGTTAAAGGAGATATAGGTGTTCAGCGGCACATGCTTCTTGCGCGTTGCGCTCTTGATCGCGGTGATGATCTGCCGCGTGATGCAGAGCTCCGCAAATCCGCGAAACGACGCGGGCTTGTCAAACTGATAGTCCATTACGGCCTTATACAGTCCGATCATGCCCTCCTGAATGATGTCCTCATGATCCGCGCCGACAAGGAAATAGGTGCGCGCCTTGCTGCGCACAATCTGCTTATAGCGCGCGTAGAGCGTTTCCTCCGCGCGCGCATCGCCCGCGCGATGCAGGCGAAGTAGTTCCTCGTCGGTCAGGGTATCATACAAAATCATTCAGCCTTGTCCTGTCTTTTCTTTTCAAACATCAGCACGCCCGCGGCGACGCCCGCGTTGAGCGAACCAATCTTGCCATACTGCGGAATGGCGACGAGGAAGTCGCACTTTTCGGCAACAAGCTTGCTCAATCCGTCGCCTTCGCCGCCGATGACCAGCGCAAGCGGGCCGTTGAGCCCCTGCTTGTCCATCGGCTGTCCCTTCATGTCCGCACCCGCAACCCAGAGCTTCGCGCGTTTGAGTTCATCGATGGCGGAGGGGATGTTTACCACGCGCGCGATGAGCACATGCTCCGTTGCGCCCGCGCTGGCCTTCACGGTCGCGGCGGTGACGGAGGCGCTCCTGCGCTTGCCGATGATGACACCATGCGCGCCCGCGCACTCCGCGCTGCGGATGATGGAGCCGAGGTTATGCGGGTCTGTGATGCCGTCCAGAACGATCACAAACGGATCTTCCTTCTTCTCACGGGCAAGCGCCAGAATGTCCTGCACGGTGCAGTATTCCACGCCTGCGGCATATGCCACAATGCCCTGATGATTGCCCGGTTTTCCGCCGTGGCCAAAGGGCAGACAGATTTCGTCCAGATGGCGCTTATCCACCTCGCGGATGATGAGCTTGCGCTCCCGCGCGAGGGCGAGGATTTCGCGCAGCGAACCATCCGGCTCGCCAACGACCTCGATGCGGTCGATGCTGCGTTCACTCTTGATGGCCTCTTTTACGGCGTTGCGGCCAAGGATGAGGAACGGGAGTTCATCCTGATCCCCGGCGGCGGAGTCATCCTCTACCAATCTGTCGCGCAGTTTCATCTCTTCCGCGCGGCGGTCGTCATAGGGTGCGCGCTTCTCGTATGGTTTCTTCTCGTATGGTTTCTTCTCGTATGGCTTATCACCATATGGTTTTTTATCAAACGATTTTTCACCGTATGGCTTTTTATCAAACGATTTCTCGCCATAGGGTTTGCCATAGCCACCCTGCGGCTTGTCGCCATATGGCTTTTTCCCCTGATAACCGGCTCCCTGCGGTTTATCACCATAAGAGCGCTTACCCTGATAACCATCACCCTGCGGTCTATCGCCGTACGACTTCTTGTCATACGTGCGCTCGCCATAGGGTTTGTTGCCCTGATAGCCGGTTCCCTGCGGCTTGTCGCCGTAGGAGCGCTTGCCCTGATAACCCTCACCCTGCGGCTTATCACCATACGGTTTTTTACCCTGATATCCTTCGCCCTGGGGTTTTCCGCCATAGGGTTTGCCATAGCCGCCCTGTGGTTTGTCACCGTAGGAACGTTTCCCCTGATAGCCCTCACCCTGCGGCTTGTCGCCATAGGAGCGATTGCCCTGATAGCCGCCTTCCGTTCTTTGACCATAGGGCTTTTTACCCTGATAGCCCGAACCCTGCGGACGATCGCCATAGGGCTTGCTTCCCTGATAACCCTCGCCCTGCGGCTTGTCGCCATAGGAACGCGTTCCCTGATATCCGCCTTCGGTCTTCTGCCCGTAAGGCTTCTTCCCCTGATAGCCGCCCGCCTTCGGGTAACCGCCCTGCGGTTTGTCACCATATGTCTTTTTATAACCACCCTGCGGTTTGTCGCCGGAGCGGTTGTAGGAACCTCTGTTTTGGCCACCCTGGCCGGAGCCGTTTCTGTCTTGCGGCATGAATCTGTTTCCTCATTTCAAAATTAGAATAGTACGTTATGTCTGTTTCGATGGCATTAAGGGACCTGTTTCGTCTCCGGCTGAAAATAAAACGTCATCAACTCGTTGAGCCTTGCATCTGCGCCGCTTAAAAACAGCCAGCCCATCAATGCCTCTAGCCCCGTTGCCGTGTGGTAGTCCGCGGCGGTGGCGTTTTTTGGCATGGTACCGCTGTGGGCGTTGCGCCCGCGGCGAAAGACGGCGGTTTCATCCTCGGTCAGGTGGAGTTCCATCCTGCGGTAGGCCGCGGCCTGCCCCGCCGCGCAAACATACTTGCTTGCGGCGATGTGCAGTTCGTGCGGCGAACGAGCGAACTGGTCGTTGAGGTAGACGCGCGCGTAAAGGTCGCAAACAGTATCGCCAATTTGCGCAAGCGCCAGCGGCGAGAGTTGCCGTGGGTTTGCGCAGGCGTTGGATTGCGTTGCGCGACGAATTTCATCAATCATGGCCATACACAGTTATTTTATCCGTTTGTAAAATGTAAAGCAAGGAATATCGCGCGCAAACGCGCCATATCCAAGACAAATATGAGAAATCATTGCTCGTTTTGAAAAATATCGCAGTTATGCATCAAAAGAATCCGCAAAGAGAGCAAATTGCCTATTGACAGGAACGGATTCATCGCATAGAATTGCAACAATCGTATATTATTTATACAAAGGCGCTGAAGGGAACAAGACGTGGCCTCTACAGCTCAAGAGAACCGGCGTTTGGTGCGAGCCGGTGCTGCGGACCGTGTGTATGGCTCATCCCGGAGCTTTTCGCCTGAACCTGCCAAGGTTAGGGTGAAACGACTGACCTCGTTACCGGTTACGGCCTTGTTGGAGGCTAATGAGGATTGTTCGGGAAACCGGCAATCAAACCAGGGTGGTACCGCGTAGAGTTTTACGCCCCTGACCAAAGTAGTTTGGTCAGGGGTTTTTGTTTACTCCTGACCGCCAAGCAGAAGGAGGAGTATCCCGTGAAAAGCAAATTCGAAAAGTATGTACCCTTTGAACCAATCGATCTGCCAACCCGCACCTGGCCGGACAAAAAGATTCTTCGCGCGCCAAACTGGTGCTCCGTCGATCTGCGGGATGGAAATCAGGCGTTGGTCGATCCTATGAACGTCTCCGAGAAACTGGAGCTGTTTCACACGCTCGTCAAAATCGGGATCAAGGAGATTGAGGTGGGTTTTCCCTCGGCCTCCGAAACCGAGTTTGAGTTCATCCGTGCCCTCATCGAAGGCAATCACATCCCCGACGACGTGACCATTCAAGTGCTCGTGCAGGCGCGCGCCCACCTCATCAAGCGCACGTTTGAGGCGATCTCCGGCGCGAAAAACGCGATTCTGCATTTCTACAACTCCACCTCCACCCTACAGCGCAAGGTCGTCTTTCGCATGGAGATGGACGGCATCATCAACATCGCGGTGGATGCGGCAAAGCTCATCTACGATTTGGCTACCCCCGTTCGCGCCGCCGGCACAACCCTGCGCTTTGAATACTCGCCGGAGTCCTTCATGGGCACGGAGATGGACAACGCGGTGGAAATCTGCCAGCGCGTGATGGAGGAACTGCATGCCTCGCCGGAACAGCCGGTGATCCTGAACCTTCCCTCCACGGTGGAAAACTGCATGCCCAACTATTTTGCGGATGAAATTGAGTATTTCATCAACAAGCTACCCAATCGCGAGAGCGCGATCATCTCCCTGCACCCGCATAACGACCGCGGCTGCGGCGTCGCGACCGCCGAACTCGGTCTGCTCGCGGGAGCGGATCGCATCGAGGGCACGCTCTTTGGCAACGGGGAGCGCACGGGCAATGTCGATCTTGTCACGCTTGCGATGAATCTCTATACCCAGCGGATTGATCCGGAGCTGGATTTTTCCGATATCAACAGCATCCGTGAGGTGTTTGAGCGCGTCACCAAGATGAAGGTTAGCGAGCGGCAGCCGTATGCGGGCGAGCTGGTGTTCACCGCATTCTCCGGCTCCCATCAGGACGCGATCAATAAGGGTTTCCACTATATGAAAGAGAACGACTGCGACATGTGGGAAGTTCCCTATCTGCCGATCGATCCCGCAGATGTCGGGCGGCAGTATGAACCAATTATTCGCATCAACAGCCAGAGCGGCAAGGGCGGCTCCGCGTTTATCATGCAGCAAAACTTTGGCTACGACCTGCCGAAGAACATGCATCCGGAGTTTGGCGGCGTGGTGCAAAAGGAGACCGACCGCGTGGGCAAGGAGCTCAAGCCGGAGCGCATCTACGAGTTGTTCCAGTCAGAGTATGTGGAGATCGACGCGCCCTACCGCCTGCTGCGCCATGCCTTCACCGAAACCACCGACGCCAATGGCAGTTCCCATGTTTCGTTTAGCGGCACACTCTCGCACAAGGACACGATATTCGATGTCTCCGGTGAGGGCAACGGACCAATCGATGCGTTCTTCAATGCCATCAAGGGACAGCGCATGGATCGCTTCTCGTTTGTGGATTATAAGGAGCACGCCATCCGCAGCGGTTCGGACTCTATGGCGGTTGCCTACATCCATCTGCGCACGCACGAGGGCAAGGATGTCTTCGGCGTCGGTATTTCGCCCAACATCAGCCTAGCCCCGCTGCGCGGAATCCTCTCTGCCATCAACCGCGCAAAAAAACTCGGTATTTAACACTCGCCAATCATGCGCATAAAGCAATAGATCGCGTAAAACAACAGCGGCAGGCCATATGGCCTGCCGCTATGCATAAGGGCACGGGGCTTAGGGCGCTGCCCCTCGCGATTCCCCTTAACCGTCTATTGTTATACCATCAACTCGCAGATTGCGTTGCTAAACGCAACCGGGTCCTCGATGGGCAGCCCTTCGATCAGCAGCGCCTGATCGTAGAGCAGATTGGCATATTTTGCCACGCGGGCATCGTCTGTACTCAGCGTGGAGAGCACGCCGAACACCGGATGCGCCGGGTTGATCTCCAGCACACGCTCTGCCTTGACGCTGCCGTCGGAAACCGGCATGCTCGCGAGCACCTTCTCCATCTCGATGGAAAGCGGACCGTCGCTGGTCAGGCAGACAGGCGAGCTCTTGAGCCGGTCACTCAGGCGAACGCCCTTGACCTTGCCGCCCAGCGCCGCCTTGAGGGCGGTAAGCATATCCTTGTGCTGCTCCTCGGCGCGCTCCTGCGCGCGCTTCTCCTCGTCGGAGACGATGTTGAGGTCTGCGTCGGAGACCGACTTGAAGGTCTTCTCCAGATAGGTGCCGAGCATGCGAATGGCAAACTCGTCCACATCGTCCGTCATGCAGAGGATGTCGTAACCCTGATCGCGCACGCGTTCGGTCTGCGGCAACTTCATGGCGCGTTCCACCGTTTCGGCACAGACATAATAGATGTGCTTCTGATCCTCCTTCATCGCGTCCACATACTCTTTGAGCGTGACGAGCTTGTTTTCAGCCGCGCTGTGGTAGAGCACGAGGTCGGAGAGAAAGTCCTTGTTCATGCCGTAGTCGCTATAGAGGCCGTACTTAATCGGGAGCTTGAAGCTCTTATAGAACGTCTCATACTTCTCGCGATCATTGTCCAGAAGCTTTTTGAGTTCGGTCTTAATCCGCTTTTTGAGCGTAACGGCGATTGTCTTGAGCTGACGGTCGTGCTGCAACAGCTCGCGGGAGATATTCAGCGAAAGATCGCTGGAGTCCACCAATCCACTGACAAAGCCGAAATAGTCCGGCAGCAGGTCGGCGCACTTTTCCATGATCATCACGCCGCTGGAATAGAGTTGCAGCCCGCGCTGATACTCCTTGGCATAGAAATCATACGGCGGATTTTTCGGGATGAAGAGCAACGCGTCGTAACTCACCGCGCCTTCACCGCTGAAGTGGATGGTGAGAAGCGGATCCTCATAATCATGGAACTTGGCTTTATAAAATTCGTTATAGTCCTCTTCCTTGAGCTCGCTCTTTGCCTTTTTCCAGATCGGAACCATGCTGTTGAGCGTTTCGTCCTCGGTGACGGTCTCCGTGTCGCCCGGGTCGCCGTTCTTGGCGCGGGTGTGCTCGGTTGCCATGCGGATCGGGTAACGAATATAGTCCGAATACTGTTTGATGAGCGAAGAGATCGTATGCTGGCTTAGGAAGCGGTCATAGTTCTCGTCGTCCGTGTTTGGCTTAATGACAAGGGTAATCACGGTGCCACACTCGGGCTTTTCCGCAGCGGTGATGGTATAGCCCTCGCGTCCCTGACTTTCCCAGAGCCAGGCTTCCTCGCTGCCATAGGCGCGGGAGAGCACCTTCACATCGTCCGCAACCATAAATGAAGAATAGAAGCCAACGCCGAACTGACCGATGATATCCACCGCGTCGCCCGTGTCATGCTCCTTTTTAAACGCCAGCGTACCGCTCTTGGCGATGGTACCAAGGTTTTCGTCCAGCTCTTCCTTGGTCATGCCAACGCCATTGTCGGATATGGTCAGGATGCGCTTCTCCTTGTCCGCCGTGATACGAATCTCGAAATCCTCCCGATTTTTGCCGACCTTATCATCCGTCAGCGAGAGGAAATAGAGCTTGTCGATTGCGTCGCTCGCGTTACTGATGAGTTCGCGGAGGAAGATTTCCTTATGCGTATAGATGGAGTCGATCATCAGATCGAGAATGCGCCGCGATTCCGCCTTAAATTGTTTCTTTGCCATGAAGATTTGCGCCTCCGTATATCAAAAATCAAAATCTTTGTTAGCACTCATAATCAACGAGTGCTAATTTAGAATACTACGCTTTTGTGCTGTTTTCAAGCAGAGGGGCAGGCTTCTACAATATTTTCACAATTTTATAAAAAAGCAGGCGGCTTTCGCCGCCTGTGTAAAATTCGGTTTATGCGCCAACCTGCGCGGGAGTCTCTTCTGAAACGGTTTTTAGCAGGCTCATGAACTCCTCACCCGTGATGGTTTCGCGTTCCAGCAGGTGCGCCGCGAGTTTATGCAACGCGGGCTCGTTGTCCTTTAGAATCTGCCTTGCCCGTTTGTGCGCGCGCTCCACGATGGCAATCACCTCCGCGTCCACGCGAGCCGCGGTGTCCGAAGAACAGGTCATGGTTGCATCCGTGCTTAGATACGGGTTGTTCTGGCATTCCAGCGCGACCATGCCGAACGCGTCGCTCATGCCATAGCGGACGACCATTGCCCGCGCCATGCGCGTTGCCTGCTCAATGTCGTTGCTGGCGCCCGTGGTGATGGTGCCAAAGACAACCTCCTCCGCGGCTCTGCCGCCGGTAAGGGTGGCGATCTTGTTCTCCGCCTCTTCCTTGGTCATGAGGTAGTGTTCGCTCTCGTCCACCTGCATGGTATAGCCCAGCGCGCCGCTGGTGCGCGGTACGATGGTGATCTTATGCACCGGCGCGGACTCCGTCTGCTTGGCGGCGACCAGCGCATGGCCGATTTCATGATAGGCAACGATGCGCTTTTCCTTCGGGGAGATGACGGCGTTCTTTCGCGCATAGCCCGCGATGACCACCTCAACGCTCTCCTCCAGATCCGCCTGCTCCACAATCTCGCGCTTCATACGCACGGCGCGCAGAGCGGCCTCGTTGATGATGTTGGCAAGATCTGCGCCGGAGGCGCCGCTGGTTGCCCGCGCAATGGCCTCGAAATCCACATCCTCCGCAATCTTCACGCCCTTGGCATGCACCTTGAGAATATCGGTACGACCCTTGAGATCCGGCAATTCCACATGGATGCGGCGGTCAAATCGGCCCGGGCGCAGCAACGCGGGGTCGAGCGAATCCGGGCGGTTGGTGGCGGCGAGAATGACGACGCCTTTTCTCGCGTCAAAGCCATCCATCTCGGTGAGCAGCTGGTTCAGGGTTTGCTCCCGCTCGTCGTTACTGCCCAAGCCGCTGTCGCGCTTTTTGCCGATGGTGTCGATTTCGTCGATAAACACAATACACGGTGCCTTCTGCTCCGCCTGAGAGAAGAGGTCTCGCACCTTTGCCGCGCCCATGCCAACGAACATCTCCACAAATGCGGAGCCGGAGATGCTGAAAAACGGAACGTTCGCCTCGCCTGCAACAGCCTTTGCCATCAACGTTTTGCCCGTGCCCGGAGGGCCAACGAGCAGCGCGCCTTTGGGCAGCTTTGCGCCAATCTGTGCATAGCGGTCGGGGTTATGTAAAAAGTCTACGATTTCGAGCAGGGCTTCCTTTGCCTCATCCTGTCCGGCTACGTCGCCGAAGGTCTTGCCTGTCTGCGCTTCTACATAGATCTTGGCATTCGCTTTGCCAAAGGCGAGCGCGTTGCCAATGCCGCCGGGCATGCCGTTTTGCATCCGCTTCATCAAAAACTGACCAAGGCCGACAAAGATTAAAATCGGCAGCACCCAGCTAAAGAGAAGGCTCATCAGGGGAGACGTCTGGGTCGGAATATTGGCGCTAAACTCGATGCCCGCTGTTTTGAGGCGGTTGACGAGCGTATCATCCGGCCAGATGCCCGTTTGATAGTACAGTGTCTTGCCTGCTTCTTCGCTGGTAAAGGAGATGGTCTGGGTCGCCTCGTCGCGCGAGACCTCCTTCACCTTTCCCGTGTCTACCATGGTTAAAAATTCGTTGTATCCGACCTCTTTTACCTTGCTTTGCAGCACCTCGGGAAAGACAAACGCATTGAGCAGCAGCAAAACAATCATCGCGATGATGGTATAGTAATAGATCGGTTTTTTGGATGGAGTATGTTCTTTCATTTGATCTCTATTTACACTTTCTCAATGCTATCGCATTGCTTATCATGCGATCGCATAGTTTTCTCTACGATTTTTCAACCGAAGCGAGTCGTTTACTATATGTTGCACCTCAATGGTGAACCATAGAAAAACTCGCGCTTAATGCCCAAAGCCATGCAGCACGAGGTATTCGGTCATCTGCGCCATTTCGGCAGGCTTTTCGCGCATGTCCCGTGCGAACCACTCTCGAATGATGCCGATGAAGCCGGAGGCAAGAAACGCAAAATAGTAATCAAAATGTGCGGGGTCCTTCTTTTGCTCCTGCATCCAGGACTCTACCACGCACCCGCGAATCAGCCCGATGAGCTTGTTAAAGAATGCCATATCCCCGTTTCCGCCGAGAAATGCGGCGCAAAGATCGGCATTTGCGGAAAAAAACTCAAACAGATCGGTCATTAAGAGAATGGGCTTATCCTGCAGCTCCTGCGGCGTATGCGCGCGAACGATCTCCTCAAACTCCTCAAAAACTTCCTGCTCCACCTGCTCTACCATGTCGTAGATATCCCGATAATGCAGATAAAACGTGCAGCGATTGATGTCCACCAGTTGCGCAAGCTCGCGGACGGTGATGTCCTTAATCGGTTTTTCGCGCATGAGCTGGGTGAGCCCTGCGCGCAGCTGCATGCGGGTCTTCCGCACGCGTCGATCCATCTTCTTGCTTTCCAAGGGATTCGCCTCCGTCACTTTTGATGATTGATTGCGCAAACGCGCACACGTGGTTAGCAACTTCACTCAATATATACGAACGTTGCTTATAAATCAACATCGTATGGTGAATCTGGTGTTAACGCAACGTGAAATCGGCTTGTTTTTCTGCGCGTTTTCCTGCGCGCTTGTTCCTGCCTTCGCGTGTGTGGTATAATACGCTCGTTTCCGTCCACTTTGGGGCACGAAACAGATGTGTAAATATGTATGATCGAGGTGGCTTTGTGGAGCGCGTACCCTTTAACATCCCGCCGTATCTCGGCATTGAGCAGGATTATCTAGCGCAGGTAATCGACTCACGCAAACTCTGCGGCGATGGTTGCATGACCAAGGCTTGCGACAAGCAGATTGAGCAGATGACCGGCGTCAAGCGCTCGCTGCTGACCACGTCCGGCTCCTCCGCGCTCGACATGGCGGCGATTCTCTCCGGCGTTGGCCCGGGGGATGAGGTCATCATGCCCTCCTATACGTTTTCCTCCACTGCAAACGCCTTTGCGCTACGCGGGGCGACGATTGTGTTTGTCGATATCCGACCGGATACGATGAATCTGGACGAATCCAAGATTGAACGCGCGATTACCCCGCGCACAAAGGTACTTGTTCCGATGCACTACGCGGGCGTTTCCTGCGAGATGGACGCCATAATGGATATCGCCAAGCGGCACAACCTGCTCGTCATTGAGGACGCAGCGCAGGGCGTCATGAGCGCCTACAAGGGCCGCGCGCTGGGCGCCATCGGGCAGATGGGGTGCTTTAGCTTTCACGAGACCAAGAACTATAGCATGGGCGAAGGCGGCGCGCTGCTCTTCTCCGATGCATCCTATATTGAGCGCGCAGAGATCGTTCGCGAAAAGGGAACCGACCGCTCCCGCTTTCTGCGTGGACAGGTGGATAAATACACCTGGACGGACATTGGCTCCTCGTTTTTGCCCAGCGAACTCAACGCGGCCTATCTGCTCGCGCAGTTGGAACACGCGGACAAGATCTATGACGACCGCATGGCCAGCTGGAATCGCTATCATGAGGGGTTCGAGGCGCTGGAGCAACGCGGTTGTGTCGTGCGCCCAACGATTCCTGCCGACTGCAAACAGAACGCGCACATGTATTATCTCAAGGCAAAGGATATTGCCGAGCGCACGGAACTGATTCGCTTTTTGAGCGAGAAAGCGAACGTTGGCGCGGTATTCCATTATATTCCGCTGCACTCCGCGCCTGCGGGACTCAAATTCGGGCGTTTTCATGGCGAGGATGTTTACACGACGCGGGAGAGCGAGCGCCTGCTCCGCCTGCCGATGTTCTATGGACTAAACAAAGAGCAGACCGACCGCGTGATCAATGCCGTATATGATTTCTACAAAACTGTCTGACACACAAAACATATGAAAAAAGCGGCAATCACCGCCCTTGCCCCGTCCGCACAATGCTGCCGACGGGGATTTTTATATTTCTCAACCAATGCGCTTGCCTGCCTTAAGCAAGCTATTCCTCAAACAGCTTGAGCTGTCCCTGTTTGGATTCAAACGTCCAAAGATAGCGAAAAACATCATCCGTCTGATAAAGTATGTTGTGCTTCTTACATTCGCGCGTGAAGAGCGCCATCAACTTGCCGTTGTTCGGGCTATTGCAGCTATAGGCGTTGCCAAATGTGCGGATATATTGCTGTTTAACCCCGGGGAAATCGCGATCCAGCGCATCGTAGAAAAACTCCCGGTCTCCCTCGCGCAGTGTGACGCCGAAGCCGAAGCAGAGGATTCCCTTTACCCCCGCCTTAACGCAGTAGTCCAGCAACCCCAGCAGGTTCTCCTCCGTGTCGTTGATAAACGGCAGAATCGGGCAGAGCCACACCACGGTCGGGATGCCCGCCTCCTTGAGCGTCAGGAGCATCTCAAATCGCTCACGCGTGCTGGACACATGCGGCTCAATCTTTTTACAAAGTGCTTCGTCAAAGGTGGTCAGTGTGGTCTGCACCACACATTTGGTGCGGCTGTTGACCTTTTTGAGCAAATTCAAATCGCGCAGCAACCTTGCGGATTTTGTTAATATTGCTAGTCCGAACCCATAGCGCTCGATCACCTCGATGCTCTGCCGCGTTACCTGTAGCTCCGTCTCCAGCGGGATATAAGGGTCGCACATCGACCCCGTGCCGATCATGCAGGGTTGGCGCTTTTTGCGTAGTTGCTGTTCGAGTATCTTCGCAGCGTCGCGCTTGACCTCGATATCCTCAAATGCATGGTCAAATTGATAGCATTTGCTCCGGCCGTCGCAATAGATGCAGCCATGCGTGCAGCCACGGTAAAGGTTCATGCCGTTCTGCGGGGATAAAATGGTTTTATACTCAGCATAGTGCAAAGTTGCGCCCTCCTGTTCCCGATAATGAATAGTATAGCAGGCATAACCTGACAAATATCTGTCAACGATAGATCTGTATTCTCGCCCGTAGCGCCGAGTAACGGATAAACCATTCGAACATTCATAGATTGGTTGCAAACGATTAACAGCAACTTCCGCGTTTCTTCGCATTTGTTCCACAAGCGTATCGTATCATGGCTCCATGAATATTGTACAAAAGAATTTATCACCCCGCAAGAAGCGCCTGTTGATTGTCCTGTCTGCGGCGCTGCTGCTCGCGTTGCTACCATTTGGCATCAGCGCCTTTGTCTGCGCCTCGGTGCGGGACCGCATCCTCACGCCGGATGACGCGGCTTCCCTTAGCGCAGATGCGATTCTCGTGCTTGGCGCACGCGTTTGGGACAACGGAAATCCCAGCGGAATATTGGAAGACCGCCTGATTACGGGCATCTTAGCCTACGAGGCGGGCGCCTCCAACCGTCTGCTGATGAGCGGCGACCACGGGCAGGATGAATATGATGAAGTGAACGTAATGAAAAACTACGCGATGGCGCAGGGCATCCCCTCAGAGAACATCTTTATGGATCACGCGGGGTTCTCCACCTATGAGAGTCTCTACCGAGCGCGGGATATCTTTCAGGTCAAAACCGTCATCATCGTAACACAGCAATATCACCTGTATCGGGCGCTCTACGATGCCGAGCGGATGGGGCTCGTCGCCTATGGCATCCCGGCTGATTTGGGCACCTATGCCGGTATGCCATATTTTGAAGCACGTGAGATTTTGGCACGGGTGAAGGATTTCTTCTATACGCTCTTGATGCCGCAGCCGACCTATCTTGGCTCTGCAATTCCCATATCAGGCGACGGGGACCTGACGAACGATTAACCCGTTCATTCATTCGATAATATCTTTTCGCGAACAAGACTAAATCTTTTCCAAAAACAAAAAAACGGCTTAAGCCGCTTTTTTGTTCCGAAACCACGCCTCCCGAGCATGGTTTTGATTCATCCATGAAACCCTGGCAGTCCTTAGCCGACGTTGCCGGAGGTGGCGATTGGCGCAACGTTTCCGCCGGAAACCACGCCGTTACCATAGGTAGCGATCGCGTTGCCATTGGACGCAACACCATTCGGGCCGCAAGCGGTGAAGAAGAAAACACTAAAGACGACCATCGCCAGAAGAATGAGACTTTTTTTCATGAGAAGTACCTCCAAATGATCTTAATTTTGCTTGTCATTTCTGTTTACTAAGTGTACTATATGTGTTAGTACGCATGCATGATACATCGAATTTTCCCGAAAGTCAAACGAAAACGGCCTGAAATGGGGAAAGTTCAAAATATCTTCACACTTTGCGCTGCCCCTCATCACCCATTTCCAGCGGGAATCGGCTAAGATAAATGCGTCATCCACACAGACCAATCCTGCCGTGCTATGCGCGGTAGCAGAATGACGAGGAATACCCTAATGAATCCAACCCGAAATCAGAATCGATTTTTAAATGCGGCGCGTATTTTGACCATACTCTACCTTTGCGCGGTCTTTCTTGGCGTGCCGCTGATCTTTAGCAATCTCTATTTTAATATCACCGAAACCAAGCAAACGCTCTTTCTCGTCGCCAGCGGGGGCTATCTAATCCTGCTGCTTTTTGCGCGCATCGCGTTTCCGCCGGACTTTGGCGTCAAAGCGCCCCGTGCGGCGTTGCACCCCGCCGTAATCTCACTGTTTTCGTTCTTTTTGATCAGCCTCGTTGGCGCGCTCTTGAGCAAATATCCCGGCGATGTCTTCTGGGGGCAGAATAACCGCTATCAGGGACTCTTAACCATCTTTACCTATGCGTTGGTCGTCCTTGCTCTATCGCGGCAGGAAATCGACCT
>JAEWYV010000096.1 GCA_023458615.1 Bacillota bacterium | reverse complement strand
ACATATTCATATCATATCGCAAAACGAAACATAAAGTGTGGATTCTTTCTCGATATTATAACAACAATTTTCTGTATATACAACGACGATCATTCCATTTTTATGCAGTATTGGCTTGCAATCCATGCAAGACTAAATGGGAATCAAGCATTGTTAAAAGGAAAAGCGAGCAAAAACGCTTTTATGTGAAGAACAAAATACTGCTGTGAAGTATTCGTTTTCAAGCATAACACCTGCAAGAAAGCAGCCCGATTCTTTAGGTCGGGCTGCCTTTTCTGTGTATTGAACTCCCTATGCTCGCCCGTCGCCGATTGAGCGAAGCGAATAATGGATGAGTAGTTTTTGGGTATCTTCCAGCGATAGCTGGTGCATCAATCCGTAGAGAATCACCGCGTCGCGTTTCACACGAGGGGTTAGTTCGCCAACCTCCGCCGAGCGGAGCAGCGCCTGCGTCTGCTTCTCGTCGAGAGAAAAACCAAACGCGAGCTGGAGCGCCTTATCGCGGGAAGGCCGTCGTAGGCCATTGAAGAGCTGATGCCCATAGCTGCGCTCAATGCCCGCGCGCTGTATCACTTGTTCCCGTAGGATGGCATGCTCCTGGCAGAGACGGGACAGAAATAGCGGAAACGTCGGCTGCGCTTCGCCGCAGTAAATGACGCCATCGAGCGTTCCATTGCGAAGCAGCTTGAGCAAATCACGTGTGTCAGCGTTCTGTTGATCCATTTTGGTGCTCTTTTCCATTGCATAATCCGGTTATCACTCTAGCAAGTTTACTGTCCCGACGGTAGGGCGTAGAGCTCATCTATCGTCAGGCCAAAGGCATTTTTGATGCAATCCTCCATCAATTGAGCGGAATACGCATGAATATCCTTGATATCGGGATTGTTGTAGGCATCAATAAAGAATTGTTCTACGGTACGGTTCTTGTCGCTGCACCAAATGTCCTCAAACTGTTTGGTATCGGGATAGTAATAGAAACCCGCACCGCCTCCGCTCTTATCATCGGCCTTGACAAGAAACTTCTTTTCGCCCGTGAAATAGGTGATCACAACGCCATATTTATCACCCTGCGGGATGAAGCAAAGCACATCGCCGCCTTCACCCCATTCTCCCCATGCGGGGTTGTGCACCTCGACATTAAAATAGTTAGCGTCTTTCTTTTCGTAGTAATATGCGGCATCCTCCTGCTTTTCCTCAAAGCCCAAACCAAGCAGCGAAGAAGGATCATAGACTTTTACTTCGCGCGGCAGAAGGAAGAGTACATTAGCTGTCGTACCAAAGGTATCCAAAAGGATTTGGTCGAAATCCGCCATTGGTTTAAGGAGCACGTCTTCACCCGCGTCGGGATAAATTGATTGCAGGAATGCTTTGGCTTTCTCTTCGCCATATTCCATATTGAGAGATTTCGACTTTAAATCATAGGTGTAACGGAAATTTTTGCTGTCTCGAATCAAGAAGCTTTTATCATTTGGATAATAGATGGTGGCAAGCTCCTGATCGGTTCCGTAGTGATTCACCAGTATGACTGCGTTCACCTCGTCAGGATTTTCTTGTTTACCCCATTCTTCATGGTTGACTTGAACATAGAAGGTCTCGTTCTTGTAGCTCTCCACCTGCGGCGCGTTGTCAATTGGCATAAAGCCCAGATCGCGAAGGGATGCCGCCAACGCAAAGTCCTTTTCGACCAGATTGGGGTAGATCGCGGCAAGCGGAGAATAATCGGTGATCGGGCAACCTTCCAGCTTTAATTTTTCCAGTTTGACCAGAGAGGAAAGTGGCGATACGTCGCTGACCTGCGTGTTGGCAAGAGTAAGCCAGGATAGCTCTGTTAAACCCGAAAGCACTTTAACATCACTGATCGTTGAATATTCCATCAGCAGCGTGCTCAGATGAGTCAGCTTCGCAAGGGGGGAGTAGTCCTGCGCTCGGCAGTTGAACAGCGTCAGAAAGCCAAGGTTTGTTAGTCCGGAAAGCGGCTCGATATCGGCAACAGGGTTGCCTCCCAGAGACAAGGATCGAAGCTTTGTTAGCCCCGCTAACGGCGAAATATCGCTGATCGCGTGAAAATGCAGTTCCAGGTTTTCTAGATTCTTAAAATTCTCAAGACCGTTGATATCTTTGATCTGTGTTCCTTCGATGGGTTCCTGCTGCCAGTCGATGCTGAGCTTGAGTTCTTTAACCGCCTCCGCCTCGGCAATGGTGATATCGCCTTCGGGCTTGTTCATCGCCGCACGAACCATTTTTTCAAGCACGGGATCGGTGAAGATGACATTCTGCGGGGGTGTGGCTGTGGCCTCCGCCTGCGGTTGGGGCGTAGTGCTGGCAGCAGTCGGCGCGGAGCAGGCCGCAAAGCACAGCGTGAAAAGAACGACGAAACAGATGAGGAGAGAGCGTTTCATGGTTGTATCCTTCCTTCTGCGCATGTGCTCTGCGCAATCCTGATAGTCGGACTGTAGCATCAAAAAAAACGGAAATGGTATGCAGGCTGCACACTTTCCGATTTTTTGCGATAAAGTGATTGATTCAATATGACGGATTCAATTACGTGGAAACCCGCAAAGGGCGAAACGGGTCAGGAAAACGAGAGTTGAAACGACGCATTTGGCAGATCACGCCCGGCATCCTCGCGCATACTTTCATCAAAGGAAGCATTCTGTAGGAGAGGAAGCTGATTGAGTGGGGTAAGATCATGGCTGCGTACGGTGCCAAGGCCAATGGATTCGAGGCCGGAGAAGGATGTAATCCCGTCCAAGTTATCCAGCGTGG
>JAEWYV010000095.1 GCA_023458615.1 Bacillota bacterium | reverse complement strand
CTTCAAGCGCGAGTTGCGCGCCTATTTCAATGCCCCGCTTGGTTACGTCATCATCGCGGTGGCATTCTTCTTCACCAATTATTATTACTTTACTTATAACCTCTACGGCTACACGACGGATTTCACTACTCTTTTTAGCATGCTCTTCTCCGTGGTGCTGTTTCTGGTGCCGGTGCTGACCATGCGCCTCATGAGCGAGGAAAAGCGCGCAAAAACCGACCAGCTCTTGTTAACCGCGCCTGTTTCGCGGGCGGATATCGTGCTGGGCAAATACTTTGCCGCCGTTGTCGTGTTCCTCATCGCCATCTCGGCCACGCTAATCGACGCGGTCATTACCTCCATCGTCGCCCCCGTGGACTGGCCGAGCGTAATTGGAAACTTCCTAGGCTTAGCGCTATTGGGGCTTGCGCTCATCGCGGTTTGCCTCTTCCTCTCCTCCCTGACCGAAAGCCAGGTCATCGCCGCCGTCATGGGCTTTGCGGTGAGCCTGTTCCTCGTACTGGTGGACGCGATTTCCTATGTCGTCTCCAGCAAGTTCTGGCAGGTGGTCTTCTCTAATCTCTCGTTCCAAACCCGCTATGAGCCGTTTACGCTCGGTGTGGTCGATCTGCCAAGCGCGGTGTTTTTCCTGAGTGTCTCCGCGCTGTTCATCCTGTTTTCCATCGTGACGCTCGAGCGCCGGCGCTGGAGCTAAGGGAGGGAAACGAATATGAAACGCATCAAACTCACCAATGAAACCTTCAAACTCAACGCGCTATTTGCGTTGCTCATCGTGTTCATAATCGGAGCCGCGTTCCTGCTCAACATCGTGGTGTATACGCTGGGCAATCGTTACTCGTTGAGCTATGACCTAACCGCCAACGCCGCCTATCAAATCGGCGACGACACCAAGCAGGTGCTCGACGGCTTGACGGACGATATCACGCTCTATGTGCTCGCTAACGACGGCAGCTTCGCCGGAAACGCGTATTTCACGCAGGCGCAGCGCATCTTAGAGCAATATCCGAAATACAGCGCGCACATCCAAATGCAATACATCGACTACACGGCGGACCCGACCTTTGCCGCGCAGTATCCCGGCCTGACGCTCAAGGACGGGGATATCCTCGTCAAGAGTAAGACGGGGCTCAAGCAGCTACCGCTCGCGAGCCTGTTTAACTACGCCTATACCGAGGACAAGTCCCTCGCAATCGAATCCTCCCGCGCGGAGGAGGCGCTCACCAGCGCCATCGTCAATGTAACCACCGACGATCCGGTCAACATCGCCCTTCTCACCGGCAACGATGTGTTTACGGACACAGACGCGCTCAAGAGCGTGCTTTCGGACAACAACTTCGTCGTCTCCAGCGCAAACATGGTCACCGACCCGCTGGATGGCTACGACATTCTGCTGCTGCTTGCGCCCGCGGTCGATCTCTCGACCGACGTACTGGACAAATTCGACGCCTTCCTCTACAACGGCGGCGAATACGGCAAAACGCTGCTCTACGCGGCGGATGTCTCCCAGCCGCTCACGCCAAACCTCGACGCTTTCCTGCGCGAATGGGGCGTTTCGGTCGGCGACGGGGCGGTGTTTGAAACCAGTAAGGATCGCGCCTACAGTTATCAGCCCTACTATCCGCTGGCAGACTATACCAACGCGGACTATGCCGCCAAGCTCAAGGACAGCAAAAACCCCGTGCTGCTGCCGCTGAGCCGCCCGCTCTCGCTGGTATTCACCAACAAGGACAACCGTTTTGTGGATACGCTCCTCTCGTTCTATGAGACGGCGGGCGTTCGCCCCAGCACGGCGGACGACAGCTTCACCGCCAGCATGGCGACGCAGTGGGGGCCGATGCCAGCGCTCACGCTAACGAGTTGGAAGATCGCCTCGGGCGATAGCGAAAAGCAATCTAACGTGGTTGTCAGCGCATCGAGCTATCTCTTTGCCGCAACGAGCATCTCCAATACCTCGCTCAACAACGCCTCCTACATCGTGGCGCTGTTCAACACGCTCACCAACCGCGAAAACACGATCTCCATCGCGCCAAAGTCGCTCGCAGGGAGCACCCTCGGCGTGACAACCGGCACGGCAAGCGCACTCGGCATCATCCTCTGCGCGGTGCTTCCGCTGTTGATTCTCGGCACGGGCATCGCCGTCTGGCTCACACGGAGGTATCGCTGACATGAGCGGAAAACTCGTCAAGTGGGTTCTCGTTTCGTTTGGCGTTGTGCTGCTGTTGGGTGCGGCTTATCTGATGTTGACGCTCAATCCCGCTTCCAAGGCTGGATCGGTTGTGGTGTTTCTGGAGAAACAGCCTGCCGACATTGCGGCAATGGAGATTACGAACCCCTCCGGCACCTACAAGGTGACTGCGGAGGATGGTGGCTTTGTGGTTGACGACATCCCCGCTTGGCTGATCAACGTAGAAGGGTTTTATGAACTCCTCTATCACGGCAGCGCGTTTGGCGCGCTCAAGCGTATAGAAGCAAACCCGAAGGATCTCTCCGAATACGGCTTGGACAAACCGCAGGCAACCATCCGCGTTGCGTTCAACGACAAGAGTGCCTTTGGCATGACCGTCGGCAACCAAGAGGTTATCAGCGGCAACTATTACGGACAGGTGGAGGGTGACAAGGCGGTCTATCTCTTCTCCAGTGAGGACATGGCCTATTTCCTCTGCCGAAAGGAAGCGTATATCACGCTTCAGGTCACGCCAAAACCCACGGTCTCCAGCCCGCTTTCCGCCATCACGGATATCACCTTCTCCGGCGCTCTGCTGGATAAGCCGATCACCGTGGAGGCGGTGCGTGCCTCCAACCCGAAGGCGACGCTGGATGCAAAGAGCTTTGGCCCTGCAACGCATATTGTGCGCATGAAGGGTACCTATGAGCTCGACCAAACCTATGGCATCGAGATGCTTGGCTCCGTGCTCAACATGCAGGCGCTGGACGTCATTGGCTACAACCTCACAGCGGCTGATTTGAGCAAGTTGGGATTTGATAACCCGGCAATGGTGGTGGACTTTGGCTACAAGAGCAGCGAAACCGACATCGTCAACTATCGTCTGCTGCTGGTCAAGCTCAACGATACAAAATATCTCGTCACCGTGGACGGCACGCAGATCGTCTACGTCATTGAGAAACCGGCGTTTATCAACATTGACTACACCAAGCTGATGCTGCGCTGGTTCCTCTCCCCCTTGCGGCTCGATCTGAAGGATCTCACCGTCTCGTTTGACGGGAAGACCTATACCTTTGAGAGCGGCAAGAAGGCGGACGGCACGCAGTATGCTAGCGTGAATGGTAAGGACATGGACGTGGAGCTTTTCTACGTCTTCTACCGCCTGCTCACCAGCGCCGCCTCCGACGGACAGTATTTAAGCGACGTCACCCCCGGCGATGTCCCGCTGATGACCATCACCTACAACTATCTGGACGCGAACAAGCCCGCGGACGTTATGACGCTCTACGCCGGAACCACGCGCCGCGTGAATGTTGACATCAACGGCGTGATTGAGTTTGATATGCGCGCCTCCTTTGTGGACGCGATGAAGCTCGCCTGCGAGCACGCCGTCTCCGGCGAACCGATCGAAGAAAACTGGTAATTACCTGCACAAGCGCAACTGCACCTGTCAGAAAGGAAGACTGCTATGAACGAGAGTAAATTGAAGGTTGCCGTCATCAGCGCCGGCATGATCGCCAACGCGGCGCATATTCCCGCCTATCTTGCCATTCCGGAGCTGGTTGATCTCGTCGCCATCTGCGACGTGAACCCCGTCTCCGCCGAAGGCACCGCAAAGCGCCACGGCATCGCCCATTGGTACACCGACGCCGAGGAGATGCTGCTCAAGGAAAAGCCGGATCTCGTCTCTGTCTGCACCCCAAATATGGGACACAAGCCCATGACCATGCTCGCGCTCAAGCACGGCTGCAACGTTGCCTGCGAAAAGCCGCTTGCGCTCACCTATGCGGACACCAAAGAGATGTTTGACTATGCCGCAAGCGTCGGCAAAACCCTCTTTGCCTGCCAAACTCTACGCTATAACGATGAATACCAGTTCGCGCGGGAGATGTTTGACAACGGCACCCTGGGGGACATCTATTATTCCGAGTTTTCGCTCATCCGCCGCAGAGGCGTGCCAAAATGGGGCACATTCCACAAGAAGGACGCAAACGGCGGCGGCGCATTCTGCGACCTTGGCGTCCATCTGGTGGACGCGGCGCTCTGGGTTATGGGCGGCAAGCGCTTCTCCTCCATTATCGGCACCAGTGCGGACTATTTAAGCCGTCACGAGACCAATATTGTCACTAGCCTGCCCGAGAGTGGTGCGCCGCGCGGTGTGCATAACGCGCGCCCCTACTCCCCCTCGGAGTTTGAGGTGGAGGAGTTTGCGGCGGGCACCATCCTATTGCAGGGCGGCGGGCTGCTCAACTTTAAAACCAGCTGGGCTGTCAATCTGCCAAATGAATACAACATGCGTTTTGCGGGAACCAAGTCCGGCCTTGCGTTGCCGAGCATGGAGCTGTATTCCACCATGGGGCGCTATCAGGCGGATGTGAAGCCGCGCTATTTCTCGGAAGGCAAGCACGCGGGCAAGGACTTTATGGGGCACTATTATCTGATGGAGAATGCCGCAAACCACCTCCTGCATGGCGCGGAGCTATTCATCAAGCCGGAGGAGACGCTCAACGTCGCCGCTGTCATCGACGCGTTCTATCGCTCCTGTTCGGAGGGGCGCGAAGTGCATTTAAGCGAGATCACCGGCTGAAAAACACGCATTACGCCGGACATATTGCGAATATGTCCGGCGTTTTTACCAGCGTAACACGACGTTGATTTGTATCTTATTGTTTCATACAAAAAGATGTTGAAATACCTTGGAACATCACTTATAATTGAGCTATCCAATCCGTATCATGCTTCCTGTAGGAAGCCAATCCCGTGTTTCATACTGATTGTCGGGCACGGGTAAAACCCGCGGCGCATGCTTGCCGCAATCCAATATTAAATTGCTGAATCTGAATTGATCGAGCCAGAAAAACATTCAATTTGCGGGGTTTCCAATTGCGGTTGTTTCCTGTTCTCGAACGTCGCCCTTGTGCGGCCGAACAGTCGAAAAAATTTGGTTGCTGGTTCAAATTTTACCGGAAAGAGCCCGCGTATTCCCAACGATAATTAAAGCGAAAGCTTTGATTATACATAACAAAAGGAGGAAGTCACATGAAGAAATTAATGGCTGTTCTTCTCGTTCTCTGCATGGTGTTCGCTCTGGCCGCTTGCGCCCAGACCCCGGCACCCGCCGCGGAAGAACCCGCAGTAGAAGAAGCAACCGAAGCCCCCGCAGCCGCGGAGGCGACCGAGGCTCCCGCTGCAGAAGCCGCCCCGACGGCTCTGAAGTTGGCGTCCCACAATGCTGTTGTCGAAGGCAACCCCTACCGTGTCCGCTATGAGCTGGACATTCAGGAAGCTGCCGCAGCCGCGAAAGATGCCGGCTATGACATCAGCTATTCGTCCTTCGTCTCCAACTGGGATGCAGCGACGGAAGCCCAGCAGCTCCAGAACTCCATCAACGAAGGTTACAACATCATTCTGGTGAACCCCGTTGCGACCACCGGTCTGGACCCCATCATTGAAGCCGCGCAGGATGCAGGCATCACCTACGTCAACTGCGATTGCGCTTACATGTCCACCGATGTCAACGTGCTCAACGTTCTGACCGACCAGGAATACCTCGGCTACACCACGGCGAAGTACGCCGGTGAAGTGCTCGGCAAGGGTGCGAAGGTTGTCATGATCGCAGCTATGGATGGCATCCAGGCGAACACGGACCGTCAGCGCGGCTTTGAAAAGGGCATCGCGGAGACCGGCCTCGAAGTCGTTGCCACTGCCAACCACAATTGGGATCCCACGCAGTCCCAGCAGGTCATGGCGGAGATCCTGAACAGCGGCGTCCAGTTTGACGGCGTCCTCGTCTCCCAGTGCGCTGAGAATGCCCTCGCGGCCTTCGATGCAGCGGGCGTTGCGTATCCGAAGTTCATCGGCTTCGGCGACACCGGCGCTTACATGCAGAAGATGCTCGAGATCAACAAAGACGAGATCACCACGCATTACATGGTTCTGTCCAACCCTCCGGGAGTGGGCGCAACCGGTTTGAACTTCGCGCTGAACCTCATCATGGGCAAGACCCTGAAAGATGGCGTCTATGCCGCTGGCATGGAAGATACGCACCAGATCTGGATCCCGTCCAAGGTTCAGTACACGGATGCCAACCAGGCCGATTATGTTGACTACGCCAACAGCTTTGCCGCAGGCGATTCCATCACCTTCTGGCTCACCGTTGACGAAGTTGCCGCACAGTACTTCAACTAAGCCTAACCGGACAGGTTAACAGCAAAACAGACACTTGGCCGGCGGAACCAAGTTCCGCCGGCCAATTATAGATTCTAACCCTGGTTCCCTATTCACGCTTCCCCTCCGGACGCGACTGCCGCGTCCCACTAAATTTGCTGATCCAGCGTCAAAATGGCGCTTTTGTATACGAGTTTCATCATTTTGGAGGTGGTCTATCTTGTTTGAAATGCGCGGAATCGAAAAACGATTCGGTGCTGTCGTTGCTCTCAACGGCGCGTCGCTGACGGTGCATCCCGGCGAAATCGCCGCACTGGTCGGCTCCAACGGCTCCGGCAAGTCGACGATGGTAAAAATCCTGGCCGGTCTTGTTGCCCCCAACTGCGGAGAAATTCTCTTTGACGGAAAACTGGTGGTCATTCGCTCCGGCGTAGACTCCCGCAAGGAGTGCGTCGCCACAGCGTTTCAGGACCTGAGCCTGATTCAAACCATGACGGTGATGGACAACATTCTCTTGGGCTGCGAACCCGTTACCAAGGGCGGTTTGGTGGATATTAAGGCCTCCAGACGTATCGTAACGGATCTGCTCAACCGCTTTCACATTGAGTGCGACCCGGACGACTATGTCCAAACGCTCATGCCCTCGACCCAGAGCATGCTGGAGGTTGCAAAGGCGGTCTTTCTAAAGCCGAAGCTGCTCCTGCTGGACGAAGTCACCGCGGCGCTGCATCATGACGAGATCGAAACGCTGTTTGAGATCATTCAGGAACTCAAAAAAGAAGGCGTTGCAATGATCTACGTTACCCACCGCATGCAGGAGATCTTCCGCATCTGCGACACGGCAACCATCATGCGCAGCGGCGAAACCATCATCTCCGGCAAGGTTTCGGACTTTACGCTGGACGACATCGTCTACTATATGACCGGCAAACGCCCGGAGAAGAATGAGCACGCCCACGAGGCGGCGGAGCATCACGACGAGCGCGAGCTGATCGTGGATGTGCGCAAACTCGCCATCGACCCCAAGGTAAAGGACGTTTCGCTCAAGGCATTCCGCGGCGAGATCGTCGGCATCGCCGGGTTGGAAGGACAGGGCCAACCGGAGGTGATCCGCGCCATTCTCGGTGCGGTCAAACCGGAGAGCGGCACGATCAACTATCTCGGCAAAGAGGTGCATTTCCGCGATCCGGCGGATGGCGTCAAGGCCGGCATCGGCTTTATCTCCGGCGAACGCAACGTTGAGGCCATGTTCCCCGTTCGCTCCATCAGCGAGAATATCTTCGTCGGCAACGCGGCAAAGAACAAGCTCTTTACCTTCCTGAAGGCCTCCTATGTGAAAAAATTCTCGCAGGATGCCGTGGATACCTATAACATCAAGATCGGCAAACTCAAAGATCCGGCGAGCTCTCTCTCGGGCGGCAACCAGCAGAAGCTCGTCGTTGCGCGCTGGATTGCGATGAACCCGAATCTACTGCTGCTCGATGACCCGACCAAGGGCGTCGATATCCATTCGCGACTTGAAATTCACGAAATTCTGCGCTCCTGCACCGAGAAGGGCATGACGGTCATCATCTCCGCGAGCGACTCGGAAGAGCTATTGCAGGTTTCCGATCGCGTCTACGTCTTCTATGAAGGCCGCATTTCGGATATGCTCGTCGGCCCAACCAAGACGCCGGAGCGGCTGGTAGCCGCCATGATGGGTATGAACACGCAGAAGGAGGAAAAAGCCGTATGAAACGCATTGTCGAATCCTTCCGCAAATTCCGCAGGCAACCCGCCTTTACGGGATTCATTCTCTTTGTAAGCGTCGTGATTCTCAACATCGTTATGCAGGGCCTTTCCACCTGCAAAACCAACGGCTTTACGCTACAGAACTTCTTCGCGTTCTTCAGCCCGGTGAGTTTGAATACGATCATCATGACGAACATGCCGTTTATCCTCGTCACCATCGGTCAGGCAATTCTGCTGATCGTGGGCTCGATGGATATCTCCATCGGCGTGCAGATTGCAATGGTAAACGTCATCTGCATCATGGTTCCCCAGGAATTGGGTGCACCGGTCTGGGTCGGCTGGGTGGTTGCAATCGTGGCCTCCCTCATCATCTCCGCCATCGCTGGCTTTGCGTGCTCGGTTCTGCGCCTGCCGGCGCTGCTGGCGAGCTATGCGCTAACCTACGCCATCAAGGGCATCAACATTCTGATCATGCCGACGGCGCAAGGCTCTGTGCCCAAGGCTTTCTGGAAACCGTATCAGTCCACCGTGTTCAAGCTCTTTGACAAGGAGTGGGTAAAGGGTCTGAGCGAGGGCGCACAGCACCTGCTCGGTATTCTCAATTATGTGCCTGTTGCGCTGTTTGTGCTCATCGCCGTGCTTATCTCCTGGCGGATCATCTCTAGAACCCGCTTTGGCAAGCACATCTACGCGGTCGGCTCCAACCCGAGAAACGCGTTTGCCGCAGCCATCAGCCCCGTTGGCACGCAGATGAAGGCATTCCTCATCAAAGGCATCTATACCGGCATCGCGGGTATCTGCCTCACGCTGATGACGGCCTCGGGCAACCCGCTGCAATGCGAAGACTATGGCATTCGGTCCCTCTCCGCCGCCATCATCGGCGGTATGGGCTGGGGCGGCTGGGGTTCGGTCGCCTGCGGCGTGTTCGGCAGTGGCTTCCTCGTGCTGATTCAAAACACTGTCTACTATTTCTTCACGCTGCTGAGCAAGATCTACGAAGGCTTTGCCCTCTCCTCCTATTGGCAAAACCTCGTGTCGGATCTGATCATCTTTGGCGGCTTGCTCATGACCATCGTCACTGCAAAGGCGCAGCGCGAGACGCTCAAGCAAGGCCTCAAGCAGCAGTTCAAGAGAGGTGAATCCTATGGCAAGTAAAGAACTTCATGTACAGGGGGAACAGCGCGATATCACGAATCGCCTGAATCTGTTCGTGCAGAGTAACCCCGCCCTGATGTCCGTTGTCATCGCTGTGATTCTCTTAATCACAACGTTCATCGTAAATCCCGCCGGATTCAATCTGGTTGCGGTCGGCAACATACTGCTACTGACCATCCTGTTGAGCATCGCCTCCGCCGGACAGACCATCGTGCTCATCGGCGGCGGCATGGACTTCGGCGTTGGCGCGGTAATGTCCGCAACGGCAATCCTCACCACCTACACCATGAACGGTGAGAGCGGGCATTTCCTGCAGGTGCTGGCCATCGCCCTCGCCATCGGCGCGGCGGTCGGCTTCCTCAACGGGTTCTGCGCGGTCAAGATCGGCCTGCCTGCCATGATCGTGACGATGGCAATTGCCAACATCGTCACCCGCATGCAGTATGTACTCACACAAGGTGTCCTCTCCGGCAGCGCATCCAAGCTCTTCTCGGCAACCGTTATCTCCAAGATCGGCGGTGTGATCCCGAGCATTGTGATGTATGCTGCCATCATCTGGCCGTTGACGTTCTTCATTTTGAATCGTTCGCGCTTTGGCAAGCAGCTCTACCTCGTCGGCAACAACCCCGTTGCGGCGCGCCTGAGCGGCATTAAGGTCAATAAGATCAAGATCATCTCCTACGTGATGAGCGGCATGCTGGCGGCATTCGCGGGCATGCTGGGCGCGGCGTATATGTCCACCGCCCGTTGCCAGATCTTTGACGACTATGCCTACGATTCGCTGATTGCCGTCATCATCGGCGGCACTGCGTTCTCCGGCGGCATCGGCTCTTATGAGGGCAGCATCGCGGGTTCGCTGGTCATGATTCTATTGAGCAACCTGCTCACCACCCTGCAGCTTAGCCCCCCGATTCGAAACGTCACACAGGGCGTCATAATGATTCTCTTATTGATGCTCTACAACCGCTCGAAGTCGGTTCGCCAGTAAACACAGCCGGTTTTTCGAACCGCATATCCGCGAAGGCTCGGATTCACCCGGGCCTTCGTTTTTACAAGTATTTCTCTCTTTACCAAGTAACAAATGCGCATGATCTTATGGCGCATAGGCTCGAAAGGACACAGGATTTCTATGGAAGCATCCCCGATTCTCGCGCGGCAAAAGCGCGCAACCAACGCGCTCACCGCTGGTATCGTTCTCCTGATTGCCATGTTTGGCATCACCAACAGTTTTCAAAGCGTTGTCATGAACCGCGTCGTAGACGCCTACCACCTCTCTGGCGGGGCGCAGGGCATCATGAGCAGCATGATCAACATCGGCAGTATCCTCGCGTTTCTTTCCGCGCCGCTGCTGCAAGGGCGCGTCAAGAAGACGACCATGCTCCTGCTTGCCTGTGTGCTCATGGTGGTCTCCTTTTTCGTACTCGGCACCAACAGTCTGTATGCGGGTATGATCCTCGCGAGCATCCTCACCGGCATCGGCTTTGGCTGGATCGACACCAACTGCAACGCCGTCATGGTGGATCTCCACAAGGAGAACAGCTCTTCCTATCTGGGTTTGCTGCACGGCGGGTTCGGCGTTGGCGGTTTGATTGCCCCCATCATGATTACCGCCCTGCTCACGGTCATCACATGGCAGCGGGTGAGCCTGATCATGAGCGGCATTGTCGTTGTGGCGGGGCTCATTTTCCTGCTCCTGCTCTCGTTTTCGACAAAGAGCTCGGCTTCCCCTGTGCGCGAAAAGCCGCTGACAATGGCCGTTATCCGCGAATTTTTGTTCCATCGGAAAAACGTGCTCCTGCTGTTTGCCGGAATGCTCTACGCCATCACACAATCCGGTCTTTTAATCTGGTTGGTGCGGTATATGACACTCCGATACAACGCAGAATCGCTGGGCGCAGCGGCTCTCTCCATCTATTGGGTCTGCGGAACGCTGAGCCGCTTTTTTGCGCCGCGCCTGCCGATACGCCCGCTGAAATTGTTTCTCTACGGCACCCTGCTCTCCTGCGTGTTTCAAACCATCGGCGTGCTCTCTGGCAGCCCTATTGTCATGTGCGTCATGGTTGGCATCATCGGGCTTGTCACGGG
>JAEWYV010000094.1 GCA_023458615.1 Bacillota bacterium | reverse complement strand
CGCGCGTCACTTACCGCAACAGGCGCATACGCGCCTGCCGTTGTTTCGAGATATGCCGTTTTAATGGCGCGAAACCGCGCCGGATCGTCCGTCAGCGGGATGAGTTTTACATCTCCGCGTACGCCGTGCGCACGGACGATCTGGCCGACGCGCAGGTATTCGTTTCTCAATTTCGCTTTTCCTGACTCGTTGTTTTCAGAACCGGTGAAATCGCGGCATTACTGCTCGATGATATCAACCATGTACTTCTTGTCTTCGCGGACGCTCGCGGCCTTTACGACCGTTCGAATCGCCTTGGCGATGCGCCCTTGCCTCCCGATGACCTTGCCCATATCGGACTGCGCGACGGAGAGAGAGATGATAACGCTGTCCCCTTCTTCGCGCGACGAGACCACTACGGAATCCGGCTCATCGACGAGGTTTCTCGCGATAAAGCGTACGAGTTCCTCCATTTGCGGCCTCACTCGATGGCGCCGCTCTTTTTCAGCAGCGCACGAACGGTGTCCGTCGGCTGCGCGCCCTTCTTGATCCATTCCGCTGCGTGCTCGTTGTTCACGGTCAGCTCAACGGGGTTCGAGAGGGGGTTGTAGTAGCCGATTTCTTCAACAAATGCGCCATCACGCGGCGCGCGGGAATCCGCAACGACGATACGGTAGAACGGTGCTTTTTTCGCGCCCATGCGGCGAAGTCTGATCTTGAGCATTGTATGCTTCCTCCAAATAATATGATGTAGTTTTTTATATCGAATACGTTAAACGTGATTCGCCAAGTGAATTATGATTCTTAAAATCCGAACGGGAATCCACCGCGTCTTCCCTTCTTCATGCGCCCGCTCATCTGCTTCATCATCTGCCGCGAGGCATTGAACTGGTTCATCAGACGGTTGACCTCCTGCACGCTCGTTCCGCTGCCGCGCGCAATGCGTTTTCTGCGGCTTGCGGTGAGGATGTCAGGGTCTTTGCGCTCGGCCTTGGTCATACTCTGGATGATCGCGCGGGTACGCGCCATCTGCTTTTCGTCCACCTGAACATTGCCAAGCTTACCCGCGTCCATGCCGGGAATCATCTTGAGAATCTCATCCATGGAGCCAAGATTTTTCATCTGATCCATCTGGTCGAGAAAATCGTCCAGCGTGAACGAATTGGTCTTGAGCTTTTCGGTCATCTCGAGCGCTTTTTTCTCGTCGAACGCACTCTGTGCCTTTTCGATGAGGGTGAGCATATCTCCCATGCCGAGAATACGGCTCGCCATACGGTCGGGATGGAACGGCTCAATGTCGCTCAGCTTTTCGCCGATGCCGGAGAACTTGATGGGCTTGCCGGTGACCGAGCGAACGGAGAGCGCCGCGCCGCCGCGTGTGTCGCCATCCAACTTGGTGAGGATCACGCCGGTGAGCGCAATGGTCTCGTGGAAGCTCTTGGCAACGTTGACCGCGTCCTGTCCCGTCATGGCGTCCACAACCAGCAGTATCTCCGCGGGGTTCACCGCGTCGCGAATCTTTTTGAGTTCCTCCATCATGTCCGCGTCAATATGCAGGCGACCCGCCGTATCGACGATGACAACATCGATGAATTTACGCTTTGCCTCTGCAATCGCCTCTTTGGCGGTGAGCACGGGGTTTTGTGTGCCGTGTTCGTAGACGGGGATTTCGAGCTTTTCGCCGACGATCTGCAACTGTTGAATCGCAGCGGGACGATAGATGTCACAAGCGGTGAGCAGAACGCTCTTGCCGTAATGCTTTTGAATATAGCCACCGAGCTTGCCGCACATGGTGGTTTTTCCCGCGCCCTGGAGACCGGCCATGAGGATAACCGCGGGTTTCTGGTTGCCAAACTCCAGTTTAGCGTGCTCGCCGCCCATGAGGCGCGTGAGCTCTTCATTGACGATCTTGATGACCTGCTGTCCGGGGGTCAGACTCTCCAGCACTTCGCTGCCGACGGCACGGTCGGTAACGGTCTTGACAAAGTCCTTCACGACCATAAAGTTGACGTCCGCTTCCAGCAAGGCGAGCTTAATCTCGCGCATGGCCTCCTTCACGTCGCTCTCTGTGAGCTTTCCGCGTGCGTTCAGCCGTTTGAATACCGCTTGCAGTTTTTGTGAGACGCCTTCAAACGCCATCGTCTTCCTCCGAAACCAATTCGGTCAATTGGTTTATCAGGTTCTTTTGCTGTAATGTAAGCTGTGTTCTGTTCAGTTCTATCAGTAGGGCGCGCATGCTTTGGTTGGTCGCAATCAGCCCGAGCTTTTCTTCCATGTCTTTGAGTTCCGCTTCGGCTTTGTGAATCGCGTCCCGCACCGCCTGCCGTGAGATTCCCTCGCGCTCGGCAATTTCCGTTAACGAGCAGTCCTCATTGGTGTATTGCCGCACAAGCGAACGCTGGCGCTCGGTTAAAAAAGCGCCGTACCAATCCAGCAATTGTCCAAGTTCTATCAATCGATCCATGTTATCACCTGTAAAGCAATATTGCTTTACACCGTACCTATTATACGGTGACAGGCGAAAAAGTCAAGTTATATTCTTCAAAAACCGGATGTTTTCGGTTAATCCGCGTCGTTAGCCAGCAATGCCTCTGCAAACAGCTGCGCGTCGAAGGCCTGCAGGTCGTCAATCCCCTCGCCAACGCCGACAAAACGGACGGGAACATGCAGCGACTCGCAGATGGAGATTACCACGCCGCCCTTTGCCGTTCCGTCAAGCTTGGTTAGAATCACGCCGTCCAGCTGGCACACCTCGGCAAACGCCTTTGCCTGCATCACAGCGTTCTGCCCTGTTACCGCGTCCAGCACCAGCAGGGTTTCACAGGGGATATCCGGCAACTCGCGTGTGATGACGCGGCGAATCTTGCCGAGCTCATTCATCAAATTGGTCTTATTGTGCAGGCGCCCTGCCGTATCGCAGAGCAGCAGGTTGCATCCCTTCGCCTTATAGCTTGCGATTGCGTCAAACACCACCGCCGCGGGGTCCGCGCCTTCGCCATGCTTCACCATGGGAACATCCGCGCGCTTTGCCCACTCGCCGAGCTGTTCCGCCGCCGCTGCGCGGAAGGTATCCGCTGCGGCAAGCATTACCTTTTTACCCTGCTCGCGATAGCTATTGGCGAGTTTGCCAACGCTGGTGGTCTTGCCGACGCCGTTGACACCCACGATGAGCACCACCGCCGCGCCAGCATCCGGCGAGAAAGGCTTCGTCGTGGTCACAGCGCTGGCAATCAGTGCGGCTAGCTCTTTCTTTGCGCCCGCACGGTCACTAATCTTCTTCTCTTTGATTGCGGCTTGTAGGTCATCCAGTAACCGCTCGGTGGTCGCCGCGCCCGCGTCTGCAAGGATCAGCGCCTCCTCCAGCTCCTCATAAAAATCCTCGTTGATGCCATCCTTGGAGGCAAACAGCCGCGCAAGCAGTCCCGTGCGGGTTTTACCTAAGCCGGTTTTCCATTTATTAAAAATCGATTTCTTTTCCATTCGTTATCCTATCGTTGGTTCGATTGCTGCCATTTTTCCGTCTATTGCAGATAAGCTAGTAGACCTTATCCCATTCTACTATTTTGCTAGCTCGCCTGCTCCGGCGCGGTGGTGATGCCGTTTTCGCCAAAGCGCGCGGAGACCACCTTGCTTACGCCCTTTTCTTCCATGGAGACGCCATAGAGCGTGTCGCAAACCTCCATGCTGCCCTTGCGGTGCGTGATCAGGATGAACTGCGTGCCATCCGAATAGCGCTTGACGTAGTCCGCAAAGCGGCTGACGTTCGCCTCGTCCAGTGCGGACTCAATCTCGTCCAGCATGCAGAATGCAGGCGGCTTGAGTTTGAGCATTGCAAACAACAGCGCGATGGCGGTCAACGTGCGTTCTCCGCCGGAAAGCAGCGTCAAGAGTTGCAGCTTCTTCCCCGGTGGCTGCGCAATGATATCGATATCACAGCCAAGAACATCGTTTTTATCCGCAAGCCGGAGCTCCGCCTGTCCGCCGCCGAAGAGTTCGGCAAACGTGCTGGAGAAGTTCTCCTGAATCAACGCAAACTGGCGCATAAACACGGTTTCCATCGTGCCGGTGAGTTCAACAATCAATGTTTCCAGATCATGTTTGGCCTTGTGCAGGTCTTCACACTGGATATTGAGCTCGCTGTGGCGCTCAAATACGCTCTTATATTCCTCAATCGAGCCCAGGTTGATATCGCCCAGGCCCTTGATCTCTTGTTTGATCTCGTTGACCCGCGCATTGCTTGCGCCAACGGCGATCTCGCGCTTGAGCACGGCGGCGTTCTCATAGGTGAGGTCATATTCATTCCAAATATGATCCTGCATGGCGCCGAGCTCCATCTCCAGACGGCTCTGCGTCATCTCCTGTTTATGCATGCGCTCCGAGAGATCCCGCGTGGAGGCGAGCAGTTCTTCGCGGCGCGCGCGCTGCTCATAGAGCGAGGCAGAGAGCGTCTGGCGCTCTTCCTCCAGCTTTCGCTGCGCTTCTTTCTCTGCGGCCGTGAGCTGGCTGTCGCTCTCAATCTGCGCATGCATGCCGGACAACTCAAGATCGATCGCTGAGAGCGCGTTTTCGTTCTCCTGCGCCTCCTGCTCCAGTGCAGCCAGCCGCATGGTCAGGTCGCGATGTTCCGAGACAAGTCGGCGCTGCTCGGCAAACACCGCATCCCGTTCTTTGGAGAGCGCCATGCGGCGAACCTTTTGATCCGTGAGTTCCCCGGCGAACGATTCGCGCTGTTTGCGCAACTCATAGAGTTCGCCTTGCGCGCGGGAGACATCCTCTCTCGTCGCAGCGTTACCCTGCTCAATATCGGACTGCTGCTCGTCCGCACTCGTTCGCTCGCGCTCAACCTCGCTGAGATTCTCGCTCAACTGTGTGCGCTCGTCGGCGAGCATCTGTTCGTTGAGCTCGCTGTTCTCCACATCGCGGCGGATCATATCCAGTTGCTCGGCTTGCTTTGCCGCCGCGATTTCGCAGGCGTGCACCGCATCGCGGAAGGAATCTACCTGAATGTCGCAGCGCAACACATCCTGCTCGCCCTGACGAAGCTTCTGTTTCTTCTCCTCCAGCGCGGCATCTGCCTTTTTGAGTTTTTCGCGCAGTTCCTGCAGTTCCCGTTCACGGCTCAATAGATTGAAGCTGTTCTTCTGCAAGCTGCCGCCGCTCATAGAACCGCCGGTGCTGATGATGTCGCCTTCCAGCGTCGCAATATGAAACGCGCCGCGTGTGCGGTTTTTTAGCGCGATGCCCGCGTTGAGATCCTTCACGATGATCGTGCGGCAGAGCAAGTAGTCCATGACGTTGCGAACATTGTCGTCGCAGTCCACCAGCTCATTTGCCACGCCGATGCAGCCGGGTAAATTGAGGTTCGCCCGCTCCTCGCGCGTGATGCGCGTGGGGTTGAGTAGCGCCATCGGCAGTAGCGTTGCTCTACCGTAATCCTTGGCGCGAAGATATTCGATAACGTATTTTGCGTCCTCGGCGGTCGGGGTGACGATGTTTTGCAACGTGCTGCCCAGTGCCATCGTGACGGCAATTTCATATTCCTTTGGTACGCGGATGAGCTCCGCCACGACGCCAACGATGGCGCGGGAGAGCTTTGCGTCGTTCGGCGCATCCTTTAGGATGTTCTTGACGCTTGCGTAATATCCCTCGCGGGAGCGCTGCATCTCGTCCAGTACACGCAGGCGCGATTGAATGGAGGTAATCCCCTGTTCATCTCGCTGGATTTCCTCGCGCAATGCGGTGAATGCATCCAGCGTCTTTCTGCGGTTTTCAATGGAGGATTCAAAGTCCCGCTTTGTCTGCTCCAGGCGCTCGGCCTCTACCGCGTGCTGTTCCTTGGCACTCTCGAGCTCCTCGCGCAGACGCGCAGTCTCCTCCGCACGGCGGTTGGCCTCCGTCTCGATAGCGGCGAGACGCTCTCCAATGGAGGTTTTCATGGTGTCAAAGCGCGCCGCGCTGGACTTAAAGTCCGACATGCGGTTCATCGCTTCGATGATGCTATTTTTCATGGCATCGAGAGCTTCCTCGCGCTGGGTGATCTCCGCATCGAGTGCGCCGAGTTTTGATTCGGCCGCTTCCATCTCTTTTTCGAGCAGGTTCAGGGCTGCCTGGCCGGATTCGTCCGCCTGCATGCCTGCAATCACCGCGCCTAGTTCGTCGATGCGGGCCTTGCTCGCCTCGCGCTCCTGCGCAATGCGCTTCTGCTGTGAGAGGGCGTTCTCGCGACGCTCGGCGAGCACTCGGCTCGCGCCAACGCGCGTCTCCGCCTCGGAGACCAGCCCCATAAGCTTGTTCTGCTGCGCGTTGAGGGAACCTTCCAGCGCGCGAAGCTGTTCTTCCAGCGCGGCACAGGTGGAAAGCAAGGCGGTTTCCCCCGTCTCAGCGAGATCACGCTCTTCGGTCATCTGGCGCATCGCTTCGGTGATCTGCTCCAGGCGCTCGTGTACGCGGTCGTACTGATAGAGGAACAGGTTGACCTCTAGATCCTTTAGTTCATCCCGAAGGCGCAGATAGGCGCGTGCGGACGCGCTCTGCTCCTCCAATGGAGCGAGGCGATCGCCCAGCTCCTTTAAGATATCCTCGATGCGCTCGAGGTTTTTTTCGGTATTATTGAGCTTTCGCTCGGCCTCTTCCTTGCGCACGCGATAGCGCATGACGCCCGCAGCCTCTTCAAAGGCTGCTCTGCGATCCCCACTCTTGTTGGAGAGAATCTCCTCCACCTTGCCTTGGCTGATGATGGAATAGCCATCCTTGCCGATGCCCGTGTCGCAGAAGAGGTCGGAGATATCCTTGAGGCGGCAGTTGTTGCGGTTGATGCAATATTCGCTCTCACCGGAGCGGTAGACGCGCCGCGTGATGGCAACCTCCGAAAAAGGCACCTTGAGCAGGCCGTCGCTATTGTCAAATTCCAGAGTCACCTCGCTATAGGCGAGCGCTTTTCTTTGCTGCGTGCCGTTGAAGATGACATCCTCCATCTTCGCGCCACGGAGCGCCTTTGCACTCTGCTCGCCGAGAACCCAGCGCACCGCGTCGGAGATATTGCTTTTCCCGCTGCCGTTAGGTCCGATGATGGCGGTAACGCCCTGCCCAAAACGAATCTCGGTCTTTCTGGCAAAGGATTTAAAGCCGTTCAGTTCCAGTTTTGTCAGTCGCATACTTCGCCCTCCAAAACGCCAAACCGAATCAATGCGGCCTTTGCCGCCTCCTGCCCTGCGCTCTGTTTATTGAGCCCCGTGCCCTCGCCGACGGGTTCGCCGGAGAGGCGGACGCAGATGGTGAATTGTTTCTGATGTTCCGGCCCGGATTCCCCGAGGCACTCATATTCCAGCGTGCCGATGTGCCCTTTTTGCACATACTCCTGCAACCGGGTTTTATAGTCCTTGTCCGTCTCGTCTACGCGCGCCTCTTCCAGCAGGCGAATCACGCGGTTCATGATGAACTCCCGCGCGACTTCAATTCCACCGTCTAGATAGATCGCCCCGATGACCGCCTCCATCGCATCGGACACGATAGAGGGTTTCTTTCTTCCACCGGTGAGCTCTTCGCCATTACCCAGGCGCAGGCTTGCGGGAATCCGGAGCGCAAGGGCTGCGCTATAGAGTGCCTGTTCGCAGACGAGCCGCGCGCGGTGACGCGTCATCGCGCCCTCCTGCAGCTCCGGGTGTGTGCAATACAGGTGCTCACTCACGCAGAGCTCCAGCACCGCATCGCCTAAAAATTCAAGGCGTTCATTGTGCGTTTGGCGCTTTCCGTCGCCCTTGACAAATGAGGTATGCGTCAGCGCCGTTTCCAAAAGGGAACGGTCGGCAAACGAATACTGCAATGTTTCTTCGAGCGTGGAAAGCGCTTGTTGCATGTCCGGCATTCAATTATCCTTTTGATTAAAAATTATCGGATGAAATAGTTCTTTTTCGTAGAAAAACAGGAGAAACGCGCGGTATTACCCCGCACGATTTACAAAAAAACCCGCACCCTCTCTCAACCTTCGGATGCGGGTAAATCGATGTTGGTTGTCAGGTTATTTCTTATCCAGATAGCCGACGATGTCCGCTACGGTCTGCACCTTGGGGAGTTCCTCGTCCGGAATTTCAATGTTGAATTCCTGCTCAAGGTCCATGATGAGCTCAACGATATCCAGCGAATCTGCCTTCAGGTCGTCGATGAGTCGGCTGGTCATGGTAATGGTTCCTGCATCGATATCCAACTGCTTTGCAATAATATCTCGAACTTTTTCAAAAAACATGTT
>JAEWYV010000093.1 GCA_023458615.1 Bacillota bacterium | reverse complement strand
AACTCCTTTCCGATTCGGCGTTGCGCCCGCGCGCACCGCAATAGAATCATTACGGGCAGAGTATAGCATGCAATTTTTTCAAAATGCAAGAGAAATTTCACGAAAAAAATCATATATTTTTGAGCTCATTTTCAGACGGCTTGTATATACCCTAATAAATTAGCAAAAGGCATTTTCAATACAAAAAAACCGACGTTGCCGCCGGTTTGATTGGTTGATTGGATGATTGGTTGATGGCTTGATCGGCTGATAGCTTGATCGGTTGATAGCTTGATCGGTTGGATGCGGCTTGGCTATTTTGCCAGCGCGGCAGCGCCGAAGACCGCTAGCACGCAGAGTACGACGCTCAGAAGCATATACAGCAGCGCCACAGCGGGTTTTCCGCCGCTGATGAGCGTATGCGCCTCCAGCGCAAAGGTGGAAAACGTGGTGAATCCGCCGCAGACGCCGACCTTGAGGAACAGCAGCGTGCGCGGGTCAATCCCGCTGTTGCGCCCCGCCGCCGCCATAATGAGACCTAACAGAAACGCGCCGAGCACATTGATGCCGAGCGTGACGAGGGGAAATCCGCTCTCATGCCGGATGGGCGCGAGGCTGACCAGATAGCGCAGCACGGAGCCGACAAAGCCTCCGAGACCGACAAAAAAGCAATCAAGAATAACAGACACGCGAAACGCTCCTCAAAACAAAAATGCCGCGCGTCAGGCACGCAACGGCAACAGAATAGCACCGTTTGCGGATTCTGGCAAATAGTTTGCCTATTTATCATGCAAGGGCAACACAAAAGCCGCTCCAACGAGCGGCTTTATTTAGTGAGGGGCGGTGTTACAGCGAGAGCTCCATGTGAACGGGGGAAACGCCGGTGAGCGCGCGGCTCCGCGCGTCGGGCTGGCTGGTTCCGGCATAGAGCGAATAGCGTCCGCCGGGGAAGAGGCGGTTGCCCGCGTCGTCAACCACCGTGAGCGAAGCGGGGGAGACGGTCAGACTGATTTGTTTGGTTTCGCCTGCATCCAGATGCACTCGCTGAAATCCGCAGAGAATCGGGTTTGGCGTGGCAAATGTCGAATCCTCGGCCTTAATATAGAGCTGCACCACGTCGTCGCTTGCTACGCTGCCGAGGTTCTGCGCGGTGACGGAGACGCTAAGCCCGCCGTCTGCCGATTTTGCGGCGCTTGCGGAGAGCACGCGGATATCCGCATAGGTCAAGCCGTAGCCAAAGGGGTAGAGCGGCGCGCGATTGAGGTATCGATAGGTGCGCCCCTCCATCGAATAATCCGTAAACTCCGGCAGATGCGCCAGATCCTCGTCGTAGTAGAACGTGACGGGCAGTTTGCCGGAAGGGGAGCGATGACCAAAGAGCAGGTCGGTAACCGCTTTGCCGCCGCGTGCGCCGGGATACCAGGCGCAGAAGACCGCGTCCGCCCGCTTGTCGGCAACGGAGAGGTCGATGGCGCTGCCTGCGAGTAAAACCACGACGGTGGGCTTGCCAACGGCGAGAACGGCCTCCATGAGCTCGCGCTGCACCTCCGGCAGGAGCAGGTCGGGTTTGTCTCCCGCCTCCATGCTGTTGCCGTCGTCCGGCGCTTCGCCTTCGAGTAGCTCATCCAACCCCAACACGAGCAGAACCGTGTCGCTGTGCTCGGCAACGATGACGGCCTCGCTGACGCGGTCGTTGTCAAACGCGAGTTTTTCGGTCTTGCGGCGGAAGATATCGCACCCCGGCGAATAGAGCACGCGTACATCGTCTCCGCATTCGTCCTGAATGCCCTCCAGAATCGTGACATAGCGCGATGAGGTGCCGTGATAATTTCCCGTGAGCGCGATGCGGCTATCCGCGTTGGGGCCGATGACACCAAGCGTCTTGAGTTTTTCTTTTTTCAGCGGCAGGATGCCGTTGTTTTTGAGCAGCGTGCAGGACTTCAGCGCGGTCTCCTGCGCGAGGGCGAGATGCTCGCGGCTCTCCACGACAGAATAGGGGATGCTGTCATATTCGCTGCCATCGCCGAGGATGCCGAGTAGATACCGCGTGGTAAACGCGCGCTCGGCGGCGAGGGTAATCTGTTCTTCGGTCACAAGCCCCTGATCGTAGGCGCTTTGCAAAATCAGATAAATAGAGCCGCAGTTGAGGTCGCAGCCGTTTTTCAGCGCGAGCGCGGCGCTTTCCTCCGGACTGCTGGTGACGCCGTGACCCGTGTGAAAGTCGATCAGCGCCCAGCAATCGGACACTACGAATCCTTCAAAGCCCCATTGATTGCGCAGGATATCGACCAGCAGCGTCTTGCTACCGCAGCAGGGTTCGCCATTCGTGCGGTTGTAGGCGCCCATGACACTCTCAACATTTGCGTCCTTCACCAGTGCTTCAAACGCGGGCAGGTAGGTTTCCCACATGTCCTTGGGGTTTGCAATGGCGTTGAAGTGGTGGCGGATCGCCTCCGGCCCGCTATGCACGGCATAGTGCTTGGCGCAGGCGCTGGCGGTCATGGCTTCGCCCTCGCCCTGCATGCCAAGGACAAACGCCTTGCCAAGTTCCGCGGTCAGGTAGGGGTCTTCGCCGAGTGTCTCGTGTCCGCGTCCCCAGCGCGGGTCGCGGAAGATATTGATGTTGGGCGAAAAGAACGTAAGCCCCTTATAGATATCCCGATCCCCATGCTTGGAAAACTCATTATATTTGGCGCGTCCTTCCAGCGCGGTTGCCTCGCTGACGCTGTGAATCGCCTCGCGGTCAAATATGGCGGCCAGCGCGATTGCCTGCGGGAAGCTGGTCGCAATGCCGGCGCGGGCAACGCCATGCAGACCCTCGTTCCACCAGTTGTACGCGGGGATGCCGAGCCGCTCGATGGCGGGCGCGCCATAGACCAGCTGCGACA
>JAEWYV010000092.1 GCA_023458615.1 Bacillota bacterium | reverse complement strand
TCCGCCAAGGATCGTGATCGCCAAAATCAGCAAGATTGCAATGTCGATAAAATTCATGTCTTCCCCGTCCTCAATTCACGCGCGGATCAACCCGCGTTCGCGAGGTAATACATGCCGTTGCTGGAGAGCAACAGTTTCGAGTCGGTTAGTTTCACGGCGGTATCAATCGGCTGTTCAAACGTTGCCGTGGCCGAAAGTTTGCCTTTGAGCGAATAGGTAAAGAGCTGTTCGCGCGATGCAACCACCAGTCGGCTGCCCATGATGAACGCGCTGACGCCCTCTGTCGGGAGCTGGAGCGTGGTTTCCACCGGTGCCGGTGCGGAATCCTCCGCAAGCGTTAAAATACGAACCGTATGAAAGTCTCCGCCGCGCGGCGTTAGGAGAAACGTTGGTGTGCCGGATGCGTTCGAGAAATCAACGGACTCGTAGCCGTAGATCATTGTGCGATAGATCTCTTTGTTGCCCTCGTGGATATAACGAATAATTTGGTTGGTGCAGACAACAAACATGCTCTTGGACGTGATATAGATATCATTAACCAACTGGTTCTGAACATGGATCAACCCCGTAAGCTCCTGCTTATTCAGGTCGTATGTATTGATTGTTGTCATCGGTGAACCGGTGCTGACATTCAGCGTCTCAATCCATAGCATTTCGTTGCTCGTCGTGTAAAAACCAAAGTCGATAATGCACTGATCCGGAAATGGCAGTTCTGTAATCTGCTCCCCGTCGCGGTTTAGCACCAAAACGCTTTCCTGCTGATCCTCTGCCTGGCGCAGAACGGCAAGGTGATCGGTTCCGCACTCCACCTCGCGGATTTGGCCCGTGAAAGTGAGCGGTGCTTTTTCGCCTACCACCTGAAGCTGCGCGGTGTTGAACACAACGGTCATGGATTTACTGCCGGACATGCGAATATCCGAAGCGCCCATGCCGTAGGTATAGTTTTTCTTGCTGTCGGTCAGATGATAAAAATGAATCTGTCCATCGGTTTGATAGAGAATTCCGTCGCCCGTATTGATATAGGTAGATGCCGTCGAGATGGGCGTAATATCCATCGAGACGGTCGCTTCCTGTTTGTTAAAGATAAACTGAAAAATCACGAGTGCTACGCCAAGCAACCCAAGCGTGATCATGGAAAATATCAGCGTATTGTTTCTTTTTTTCTTCTTTCGGCGCTTCGTGCCGCCCGTTCCGCTTTGCGAAACATACTGCCTCGGTGCGCCTTGCTGTGTTGCCATTCAATAATCCCCTATGTTTCGTTTTAGTCTATCAGCCCGCAAAGATGCTGTAAAGGAAACTTTCTGTGTCTCGCGCGGCTGTTACTGTTCGTTTTTCGGTACAACAACCCAGAGTGACTGTGGTAAAATTTTAAACGTAACCGGTGTTCCGGGCAGGATGTCGCCATCCACATCCAAGAGCGACGCAGGTTCGCAAACAGCCGTCAGCTCCGTTGTTTTGAAGTAGGTAACATACTTGGTTTTTAAATGTTCCCCCTTCATAAACTTTGGCAAAATCATATACGCATTGAGCTTGGAAACATTGTTTATGATGCAAATATCCAGCAACCCATCAAACGGGTCTGCGTTGGGCGTAACCTTCATGCCTCCGCCGAAGTGTGTGCCATTGCCAGCGGCAATGATGAGCACATCCGCCTCCATGGAGCCGCCCGGCCAGCTGATTTTGGTCTTTCTTGAGTTCAGGTGCAAAAGCGCGGTTAAAAGTCCGCGCAGGTATGCCAGTGAGCCGTTCTTCATGCGCTTTTTATAGATTTCTACATAGCGCAGCACATCTACGTCAAACCCGAAGCCCGCGACATTAAAAAACAGCAGATCGTTTGCCATTGCCGCGTCCATATGTCTCGCTTCACCGCTCAAAATAATCTCCAGCGCGGCGAGCGGATCTTTGGGGATTTGCAGCGGGCGAATGATATCGTTGCCGGTACCGCAGGAAATGATGCCGAGTTGTACATCGGTGTTCATCACCGCGCAGGCAACCTCCCGTATGGTTCCATCGCCGCCGAGCACGACGATCTTTTTGACACCATCGGCAATCGCCTGTTTGGCTAGTTCCGTTGCGTGTCCGGCATATTCGCTCTTCTCCGACGAAAAGGGAACGCCACGCTCTGCCAGCGCATCCGTAACCAATTGATAGGCGCTGACCGCCGCGCCATTTCCCGCCACCGGATTCCAGATCAAATGTAGTTCCGAAGTCATACCGATCCCCTCCAAATTCAATCTATTCCGTCTCCCGACAAAAGCCCATCGTCAGTATAAAGCATTTATGGCGTTGGATCAACCCTGCTTGATCGGGTCATGATATGGTCTTAATATTTTCTATTTGAGCGATCCGCCAGCCAAAAAAATCCGGGGGAAATCCCCCGGAATCGTACATCGTTTTTTGTAGTCGCTGTAATTCGGCATCTGATCATCAGCGATTTTATCTTCTTTTGTACATCTGAAACAGAACAAGCGCCGCCTCGTATGCCATCTCATAGGCGCTCTGGCGCTGACTCGCGTTAAACTGCTCTACCTCAAGGGCATGCTGCCTCTCATTTTCCACTCCTTCGACAACACGCTCCGCAAGCGTCGATCCATAGTTTGACTCCAGCGTGGCAATATCACGCGCTTCTGCGTTCTGCTGGCGATTTTTCACGTCGGTTACATAGGTGCTTGCCCCCATGCCGCGCGCAATCGCGTCCGCATCCAGATTCGCCTTGTTGGCCTGCGTCTGTTCCTGTCGGTTTGCTATGGCTTTGTCATAGCCGGGTCTGAGCCATTCCGCAATAGCAGAGCGAATCTCTTCTTCGCTTTTTGCGTCATACGTAATCTCCTGCGGCTGAAAGCGTTTATACAAATCGTTCACCATGCCGCTGAGCACATCCGCGTCACTTCTTTTGTTTCTGCTGGATGAACCGCTTGAGGACGACGTTCCGGCCAAAACATTCCCAACAATGGGGCTTAGGTCCCTGGCAGCAATCAGCGCCGGTTGTCTTCTGTTGGCTCCAAGTAGATTTCCCAAAGTATCTCCTTTCTGCCGCGTTATTCAGCGGCGGCAAGATAGTCTTCCAGATCCGATAGCTTGCGATACAGCGTCTCCAGATTCTGGTTCAAGTTGCCTTCGTTTTGTGCGCAGGCAATGTCATAGTCCTCCTTTGAGGCGCCTTCTCCCGCCATACGGGAGAAATAGACCGGAAACAATGCCTGCATGCCTGTTTTTTCAAATGCCATTGGGTTTTCCGCCTCTCCTGTGTTTATAGTACGCGTCGTTGCGTATCGAGAATCAACTCCACGCCGCCGTCAATGGTGAAGTTCGAACCATTCACGTTGCGAAAAATCAGTTGGAACGCGCGTCCCTCGCCTGTCAGGCCAAGTTCCAAAATGCGTTCGCTTCCGCCCGGCATCAAGCGTTCGTTATATACGGTTCCGCTTTCCGTGGCAGCCTCGACTGAGAGTATCCCGCCGCTTCCGCGTAAATAGAGTTCCTCAAGCCGCTTACCGATTGCTTTGCTGTCCAAATCGGTCATTGGCGTTTTCCAGTAGGCATCGATGCGCGCGCCGTCGTAGGTGTCCCCCTCGTCAAAGCGACAGACGTATCCGTTTGCATCGACTAGATAGAGCGCGCCTCCTGATGCAAATAGTCCGTTTGCCTGAAATCCCCGCCGCATCATATAGGTGCCGCGTGCAAGGTCATAGGCCAATATTCCGTCGTTTGCACCATTGTCAGAGCCCTCACGCATGGCGAAATACAACTTGTCGCGGCAAACAGCGGCGGTGCAGTTGGAAAGATTCGCATTCTCCAGCAGCACACATACTTTTTCGGCATCCGATTTTTTTGCACCGTTTGTCCATCGAAGTAATACATCCCTCCGCTTGTGAGAAAAAAGAGTACATCCCCTACGCGAACACAGGCGGTGTGTGTCGGCTGCTGCATGGTTCCATTGACAGGCTGAATACGATAGTTGCTGGGACGGTCCCCCAGCAGACGGTAGAGGGAATCGCGTTTGAAGATGAGCAGCTGATTGCTCAGCGCAACAAGTCCCGTAATCGGGTCAGAATCGGTGCCGATTTCCACATGCCCACCGCCAACATTCTCGCTCTCCTCCGCACTGGTCCAGTTCTCAATCGTCCGTGAATCGCCCGGCGCCTGACTGTAGTAGAGCCTGCTGGGAAAGTTTGTATCTCCGGCGGCAAACAGCCTTGCGTAATAGAGCTCCGTAAAGTTCACGGCCGGATCGGAGAGGCCTTCGGCGTTGCCAAACGGCAGCGCCATTTCGCTCATCCCATCCCATTTTGCCATACGCGCATTTCCGTTCGAGATGAGCAGATACTCCGTGCTGGCAATCTTAACTGTCTGGAAATCATACAGGGTTGCTTCCGCCGCCGCTTCAAAGGTATAGAGGCACCGCCACTGCCCGTTGGTTTCATCCAGCGTATAGAGTTTGTCGCCCGTTGCAATTATGATCAGCCTGCTGCCCGATCGATTCCAAACATACAGCCTTCGTACTTCCCCGGGTGACGGAAAGGGCGTGTCGCATGCACGCACATACCCTTTTGCAACGCTGAGCCTCCCGTTGACGGTATCCATATTGCAGGCATCCGGACTTTCGCCATCGTTCATGCGGTTCTCCGTGATCCCCTGCTGAATTCCGTAAAAGACGGGAATACGATATTGTCTGAGTGCCATGTTCTCCCCTATCTTTAGCGGTGTTCAATGCTGTATGCATCCATCTCCCCGCGGTGTGCGCGCATCATGCGCTTTGCCGCCTGATAGAGTTCAAAGCAGGCGCGCGCGGAGGCAATGCTTGCCGCGTCTCCGCTCGCGCGTTCGCGCCCGACCGCATAACCGATCATCGCGCCGTGACACCATTCCGGCAATTCCGGAATATCCGTGTCAACCTTGAGCAATTCCGGCATATAGCGATAGGTAACGAGCACATCCCCGTCCGTGGTTGCGGGCACGCGCAGCTGTTCGGTGCTGGCCCCGTAATAAAACGGTAGCCGCGTGCCGCCGCGCGTGAGCGCAATCACCTTCACCGCACTGCGCGGCAATCCGCGAAGCTCGATAATTCCTCCTTCGAGCGGCAGTGTATCGCTCCGTCTTGGCTGTAGTTCGCTTGTGAGGTCGATCATCGCGTCGTTGAGATATCGCGTGAGTTTGTCGCGCCAGCTTTCTACCGTTTGCGCATCGGTGCCGCGGTCGAGCTGCAACAGCGCTCCTGTGAGCAGTTCCTTTAGCGTCATGCATGTCTCCTCCCTAGGAAACCTTCTTGCCCCCGCTCTTGCGGTAGGCGTGCATGCGCGCTTCGCTTTCATATCGAACCTGGGCGCTTTGCGCGATCAGCGCAGCGAGGCTCTGTGGAACCTCTACCGACTCTCCGGTGCGAATGCGAAAGAAGTGCCCGTTCACGCCGCCCTCCCAATAGGTTTCTCCATCGGGTTGAATCGTGATGGATACCTTTGGTTCTTTCGCAAGTGCCTTTCCGGTTTCGCTTGCAATGTTGTCGATTTCAGCTTCTGTTAAATACTGCATTGTGCTTTCTCCTTCTTTTTTTA
>JAEWYV010000091.1 GCA_023458615.1 Bacillota bacterium | reverse complement strand
TCGCGCGCGGTGGCCTTGGCCTTTCGCGCCGCCTCGCGGACGCGCGCGGCCTTGACCGCCTTTTCCGCGATGATGGTTGCAACCTCGCCGTGCTTTAAATCCTCCAGATACGGGGTGAGCATCTCGGTGACCACGCTCTCCACGGCGGGGCGCGCCTCGGTGTTACCAAGCTTGGTCTTGGTCTGTCCCTCAAACTGGATCGTGCGCATCTTGAGCGAGAGCACGGCGGTGAGCCCCTCGCGGAAGTCCTCGCCGGAGAGCGGCGCGTCCTTGTCCTTAAGGTAGTTCATCTTGCGGCAATAGTCGTTGAGCACCTTGGTCAGCGCGGCTTTCAGGCCCGTCTCATGCGTGCCGCCCTCGGTGGTTGGTATGTTGTTGACATACGAAAAGATATTGTCGGCGTATCCATCGTTGTGCTGCAAAGCAACCTCCACGAGGATGCCGCCGGAACTGCCGGAGAAATGGATCGGCGGGTCGTAGAGCGGGGTCTTGTCGGCGTTGAGATAGGTCACAAAATCGCTCAAGCCCCCGTTGAACTGATACTCCACCTTGCGCTGGTGTCCGGCGCGCTCGTCGGAAAATGTAATCTTGGTGCCGCGGTTGAGGTAGGAGAGCTCGCGGATGCGCTTTGCGATGGTGTCGTAGCTCATCTCTACGGTTTCAAACACGCGCTCGTCGGGCATAAAGGTAACGCTCGTGCCCTGCTTGCGCGTTCTGCCGACCTCCTCCAGCGGGGCGACGGCCTTGCCGGAGATGATCTTGCCGGTCGCGTCCTCCTCGCTGGTAAAGCGCATGCGATACATCCGCCCGTCGGTGCAGACCTCAACCTCCACCCAGCGGGAGAGCGCGTTGACGACAGACGCGCCAACGCCGTGCAGACCGCCGGAGTAACCATAGGAGTCGTTGCCGAACTTGCCGCCCGCGTGAAGCTGCGTAAAGACGACCTCGACGCCGGAAACACCCATCTTCTCGTGAATCTGCACGGGGATGCCGCGCCCGTTGTCCACAACGGTGACGGAGTTGTCCTTGTGCAGGGTCACGTTGATCTCGTTGGCATAGCCGTTTGCCGCCTCGTCGATGGCGTTGTCGATAATCTCCCAGAGGAGGTGATGCAGGCCGCGCTGTCCCGTCGAGCCGATGTACATGCCCGGGCGCATGCGGACGGCGTCCAGCCCCTCCATGATTTTGATTTTATCTACTGTATAATCCGATGCCATACTGACTCCCATATCGTTTTGATTTTAAATACGCATCATTTGATGATCGATTGACTGTTATGACGCTCGCCGCGTGTACTGCGGCGATCCATAAAGCCCCGCAAAACGCAAGAAACCCCGGCAGAATGGGGAATTTCCGCATGGGTTTGCGGTTTCTGCCGGTTGTTTTTGAGGCTGTTGCACCATATCTGGCGCGTGTATACACACAGTATACCATACTTGGTGGCGCGCCGTAACCCACCCAAAGCCGCCGGATGGCGCGTCCGGGTGCAAACAAACGTTTATTTTCAGAAAATTCAAAAAAAACAGACCAAAATGACATGAAAGTGGTGACAAATGGGGAATAGTGGTGTATACTCATCGTGAATCTGGGGGAGACTATTTCCTAATATATATCACGAAAATGGCTTGCCTAAGGAGGGACGCGCGTGCTGATTGGTTCATTTGAACATATGCTGGATGCAAAGGGACGCGTGTTCATTCCCGCGAAGTGGAGAGAGTGCGTCGGGGATACGTTGATCGTTACCCTCGGCCTGCTTGGCACACAATCCGAAAAATGCCTCTCTGGCATGTCCGTGGAGCAATGGGAGCGCTTTTCGCAGAAGCTCTCCGCGCTGCCGGTTACGGATATGGGCGGTCAGGCGATCCGCAGAAAGCTCTACTCCATGGCGGCATCGTGTGAAATCGACAAGCAGGGGAGAATCCTCATTCCCGCCCAGCTGCGCGATCTCGCCGGACTCAATAAGGACGCAACGCTCGTCGGCATCGACGACCATATAGAGATTTGGAATCCCGAAACCCTCGCGGCCTACAACGCCGGATGCGAGGAAAGCTATAGTCAGGACATCGCGCATTTGGCGGAACTTGGCATATGAGCGGGCAATTTTCGCACATACCGGTACTGCTGGACGAGACGCTGGAGCTGCTGGCTCCCGCGCGCGGCGGTATCTTCGTAGACGGAACCCTTGGCGGCGGAGGCCATGCCGAGGCGGTTCTGACTCGCCTGCCCGAAACGGGGCGGCTCATTGGAATTGACAGGGACTGGGAAGCCGTGCACGCGGCGGGGGATCGGTTGTCCGCGTTTGGCGACCGTTTTACCGCGTTGCACGGCAACTTTTTTGATATGCGCGCGCTGCTCAACAGCATCGGCGTAACCGAGGTGAGCGGGATTCTGCTCGATCTTGGCGTTTCCAGCCATCAGCTGGACACGCAGGAACGGGGATTTTCCTACAAATCGGAAGCGCCGCTGGACATGCGCATGGATCAGCAGGCGTCGCTTTCCGCGCGGGATGTGGTGAATACCTATTCCGAGGAGGCGCTTGCGCGGGTGATTTGGACCTATGGCGAGGAGCGTTTCAGCCGCAGAATTGCGGAGCGAATTTGTCGCGCACGTGAACAATCTCCGATCGAGAGCACCTTACAACTGGCGCAAATCGTGCGAGACGCGATTCCCGGAAAGTATCGAAACGAGCCGCAACACCCCGCGCGACGCACCTTTCAGGCGCTGCGCATCGAGGTCAACAGCGAGCTTAGCGGCCTCGACCAGGCGGTTGAGCAGGCCTGCGATCTGTTGCAAAAAGGCGGGAGACTGTGTATAATTACATTTCATTCACTGGAGGATCGCATCGTCAAGCAGGCGTTTCGCAGATTTGAGAATCCCTGCACATGCCCGCCGTCCGCTCCCATCTGCATCTGCGGAAAGGAGCCGAAGGCAAAAATCCTCACCAAAAAACCGCTGACCGCCTCCGATGAGGAGGAAGCGCGCAACTCCCGCTCGACCAGTGCAAAGCTCCGCTGCATCGAAAAGATCTAGCGAAACGGCGCGCCCGGGTTGCGGTGCCGCGCCGGTGAGCGGAATTTTCGCTTGATTGAAAGGGAATTTGCGTTGGATATTCGCTTCGAAGAAGACCGCAAAAAAGGAAAATCGCCGACCACACGGCTGAACATCCCCAATAAGGAAGAATACACCACCGAGCGCATCGAACGAACCGGGCGAACCGAGCGGATCGAGCGCGTGCCGGCGAAATCGCGCAGTGCCCGCGAGCCGGGCGTACGCGTCGAGAAGACCGAGGTCACCGCGCTCGGACGAATCGGACTAATCATCAGCGGCTTTCTGCTCGCCGGAATGATTCTCTTCACCTTGGCGGGATACGAGCGCATTTCGCGCGCATATGCGGACATCAACGCGCTCAACAGCGAGATTGATCTGACCGACCTGCGCATCAACGAGCTGGATGTCCAGATTGAATGCGCGGTCACGATTCAGGATGCGCAGAAGGTTGCCGAATCCTACGGCATGCAGTATCCGGAAAAGAATCAGTATGTAAAGATTGGCGATCCGCTGCCTTTTAGCAACGCAACGCCAGCAGTAACCGACAGCGGCACATCCGGCGCGTCCGGAACGCCGCTGCCCAATACGCCGGAAGCGCCGGCAACCACGCCGGAACCTAGTCCGGCGACTACGGGCGGGGGGGAACAGCCGCCTGCAGGCGGTTGATCTTACGAAAGGACGATTGACCAATGGCTAAGACAACGGCCCCCGCGCCGAAGATTAAACGCAAACTTGTACTTCTGATGGTTTTCGCAGGCCTTCTGATGCTGTTGCTCGCCCTCCGGCTGGCGCAGGTTATGATTATTCAGGGGCCGGAGCTACAGGCAAAGGCGAAGACGCAGTGGACGAGACGCCAGAGCCTCGCCGCGCAGCGCGGCAAGATTGTTGACCGCAACGGGCTTGTTCTCGCGCAGAGCGGAACCTCCTACCGCGTTCTTGCAAACCCGCCGTCGATTGCGGCGGACGACCGCGTTCGCGTCGCAACCGAGGTTTCCGATATTCTGGGGCTGGACTACGACTATGTGATGGAGCGCATCTCGCCCGATCCCACAACCGGCAAGCTCCGCTTGCAGGTGCAGCTCAAGCGGCAGGTGGAGAGTTCGGTCATCGACCAGCTGGAGGCACTGCAGCTCGGCAACGGAATCAGCTATACCACCGACATGAAGCGCTACTATCCGTTTGGTCAGCTATTCACCCAGCTCATCGGCTTCACCGGCATTGAGACGGAGGGGCAGACGGGGTTGGAAGCGGAGTTTAACTCCTATCTTGCCGGCGTGGCCGGACGATTGGTCATCGAGGTCGATCGCAAAAACAATCCGCTCTCCTATGGCGAAGAAAACTATATTCCACCGGTCGAGGGCTATAACATGACCCTGACCGCGGACTCCGTCATCCAGAGCTATGTAGAAAAATATCTCAAGCAGTGCTATGAGCTCAACCGCGCGTCCACCGTCTCCGGCTTGGTTATGGATCCCAATACGGGCGAAATCCTCGCGATTTCCACCTATCCCGCCTTCGACCTGAACAGCCCGCCGCGTGACATGGTAAAAGAACTGATGTCGATGTCCCGCGCGCGCATCGTAACGGACACCTACGAAGCGGGAACGATGTTTGACGCAATCACCACGGCGGCTGCGCTGGATTCCGGCGCGACTACGTCGGATAGCGGCTTTAACTGCACAGGCTCGCGCGTATTCCGCCTCGAAAAGGTGCGCTGCTGGAATACGGCGGGGCACGGCAACGAGACGCTCTCCGAGGCGCTTGGCAATTCCTGCAACGTTGCGATGATGGATATGGCAATCGCAACCGGCGTAAATAAATTTTACGATTATATCTACTCGTTTGGCTTCAACGAAAAAACCAACTGTGGCATGCCGAGCGAGGACACCGGCGAGGTCATCCACCGTAAATACATCCGCGAGAGCGACTTAGCCAAGATTGCCTTTGGCGAAAACATCACGACCACCGCGATTCAGATGGCAAACGCGTTTTGCGCAATCATCAACGGCGGCACACTGATGCAGCCGTATGTGGTAGATCAGATCACCGCAACCGACGGAACGGTCATCCTGAACAACGACCCGACCATTCTGCGCCGCGTCATCAGCTCCGCAACATCCCAAACCATGCGCGGGCTGCTCGAAACCGCCGCAAAAAAGGGAAACGCGAACAACGGCCAGGTGGTCAACTATTCCATGGGTGGCATCACCGGCGTTTCCAGAAAATTTGAGGAGGATGGCGTTACCCCCTCCCGCACGCGCGTGATCGCAAGCTATATGGGCTTTTTGCCCGTCAACGACCCGCAGCTCGTCTGCCTGATCCTCATTGATGAGCCGCAGGTGCCCTATATGGAGGCAAGCAGCATTGGCGGATACTGGGTTTCCAAGATCTTCTCCGATCTGGTGCGCTATTATGGCATTCTGCCGGATGTGACGACCAAGACGGACACGGTTCCGGACGTCGTGGGCATGACGGCAAAGGACGCAACCTATACGCTCGAACAGGCTGGGTTTAAGGCCTATGCGGTGCCGAGTGAGGACGTAGCGCTGATCGTGTCCCAATTCCCGGCGGGCAAGGAAGCCGCGCCTGCGGGCTCCATCGTGATTCTCTACACGAGCATGACGACGTTTAACGACGACAAGCTTTATAAGCCGCAGATAGCCGTGCCAAACCTGATCGGCAAACGCCGACAGGACGCGTTTGATAAACTGGCGGAATTGGGGCTGCTGCTGAGCTTTGACAAAGCCCAGTGCACAGGGCAGATTGATACACAGTCCGTGCCGGAAGGGACGCTGGTGGATCCGGGAACGACGGTCTATGTCACCTTCCCGACGCCTTCGCCCTCGCCAACGCCGGAACCCGGAACAACGCCGAAGCCGGACGTTACGCCGGAACCGGATCAATAAATCCGCGTTAAACAGGTAGGAAATACACTTTGTTTTGCCGCATCGGGCAAAGCAAACGAGAATTTATCTTTATTATCTGCGCGGCAGAGGCCGCGCAACGGGAGGTTTCCAGATGCTGCTTTCAGAACTGGCTATGGCGTCCGGTCTGCGCTATGAGGGCGAGGACACGGATATCGTCTCCATCGAATATGACTCGCGCAAGGTGAAGAGGGGCAGCCTGTTCTGCTGCATTGTCGGTTCGCTGCTGGACGGGCATACGTTTGCCGAGGGCGCCGTGGAAAACGGTGCCGCGGCGTTGCTTGTTGAGCGCGAGCTGCCGATTGCCGCGCCGCAGATCGTTGTAAAAAACGCCAGAAAGGCGATGGCGGAGATGGCGGCGGCCTTTTACGGCTATCCGCAGCGGGAGATGATGATGCTCGGCGTGACCGGCACCAACGGCAAGACGACCACGACCTATATGGTCAAGGCGATTGCCGAGCAAGCGGGCAAAAAGGTCGGCGTCATCGGCACCATCCGCAATTTAATCGGCAACGAGAGCATCCACACCGATCGTACCACGCCGGAATCGGTCGATCTCTTCCGCATTCTGCGCATGATGGCGGATGCGCATGTCGATCTTGTGGTGATGGAGACAAGCTCCCACGCGCTGGAGCAATTCCGTGTGCACGGCATCAAGTTTGACGTTGGCCTGTTTACCAACCTTACGCAGGATCATCTGGACTATCACAAGTCCTTTGATAACTATCTCGCCGCGAAAAAGATTCTGTTCCTCAACAGCAAAAAAGCGGTTGTCAATGTGGACGATCCCTACTCCTCCCGCATTATGGAAGGGCTGACGATCCCGATTCTCACCTTTGGCGTGCGGGATCGCGCGGATATCTCCGCGACGGATATCGACATCACGACCGACGGCGTGCGCTTTGATCTACACACGCCCGACGGGGAAGTGCTCATGAATCTCGCGATTCCCGGCCTCTTCTCGGTCTTTAACGCGATGGGCGCGGCGGGCATGGCCCTCGCCATCGGCATCAAGCTCAGCGCCATCAAGGCGGGGTTGGAATCGCTCACCAGCGTCTCCGGCCGTCTGGAGCCGGTGAAGACCAACCGCGGATTCTCGGTGTTTGTGGACTACGCACATACGCCGGACGCGCTGGAAAACGTGCTCAAGACCGTGCAGCAGTTCGCAAAGGGGCGCGTGATCTGCGTCTTTGGCTGCGGCGGAGACCGCGACCGGGCAAAGCGCCCGATCATGGGCGAAATTGCGGGCCGATTCTCCGAGTTTGCGGTCATCACGAGCGATAACCCGCGCACGGAGGACCCGATGGTGATCATCGAATCCATCGAGGACGGCATGAAGCGCAGCGGCACGAAATACACGGTCATCGAAAACCGCAAAGAGGCGATTCGCTATGCCATCTCCATGGCGGAGACGGACGACGTGATCATGATTGCCGGTAAAGGACACGAGAATTATCAGGAGATCAACGGCACAAAATATCACTTTGATGACAAAGAGATCGTTGAAGAGCTCTTAACGGAACTCTAAAGAATTCGAACACAATACACCCGCATTTGACCGCGCGCAAGATGAGTGCCGGAGCAGATGCGGGTTTTGTCTGCCCGTGCGGTTGATCCGGCGAAATAGGGATTGTCCGCGGCGGGTTTTCAGGGGTATAATACCGATATGTTTCAAATCGTTTTAACCGCGCTGACGGCGTTTGCAATCGTCTGGCTGCTAGGCCCGCTTTTGCCGCTTCTACAGCGGCTGAAGCCTGCCGAACAGCATGAGCCGATGCCGGAGCCGGAACCGCCGCCCGCGCAAAAGAAAAAACAGGTACCACCGCCGAAACCGCCGGTTCCGACCATGGGCGGGGTATTTGTGTTGCTTGCGGTTGCAATTGCTACGATTATCTTCGGCCTCGATGGCATGGAGTTTTCGCTCCCTTCCCTCGTGACCATGCTGGCGCTTGGCGTGCTGGGCTTTGTCGACGACTTTCTGCGGGTGCGCAGTGTAGAAGAGCTTGGCCTGCGAAGCTATCAAAAGCTCTTTGTAGAGCTGATCATCGCCGCCGCCGTGGCGGTTTGGGCGTATCGCTCACCCTTGATCGGCTCGTCGCTCCACATGCCCCTCTCCGGCGGAGAGTGGGATTTGGGGTTCTGGTATGTTCCCATCGTGATTGCTACCATCCTGTTGCAGGTCAACGCCTCGCGCCTCTCGGACGGACTGGACGGCATGATGACCGGCATGAGCGCAATCTATTGCCTGTTTATGATCGCGATCTTTGCCGCAATGGCGATGACCGCAAACCAAAACGGCGAGTTCTTATTGGGTAGCAACCTGGAGGGCGGCGCGGTCTTTGCCGCCGCAGTTGGCGGGGCGGGAATCGGTTTTTTGCGCTACAATGCCTATCCCGCGCGGCTGGAGCCCGGCTCAACCGGCTCGCTCGCCCTGGGTGGCGCGGTCGCGATGATCGCGATCATCAGCCGCTCGATCCTCATTCTCCCGCTGATGGGGTTTGGCTTTACCATAACCATGGGTTCGGTGGTACTGCAGGCGCTCAGCCGTAGGCGTGAGGACGGAAAAAAGCTCTTCCGCGCCGCGCCGCTGCATCGCCATTTTGAGCTTTCTGGGCAGCCCGCGCCGCGCATCGTCTCGATGTATACCATCCTGACGGCGGCGATCTCGGCGGTTTGCTTACTGTTTTATTTAAGATAATTTCATTCGCCCGACGCAGTCGCGGGTAATTTTTCGGAGGCAACAATCGCACATGGAACAACAACACGAAGCACAACGCGGCAAAGCTCCTCACCAGCGTGGGCTGGGATGTCATCATCAACGACAAGAAGACCGAGATAGAGGGACTCAAGGAAGCGCTAGCCGGCGTGCCGGTCGAGTGGCGGCTCGGCGAAGCGCCGGAATCGCTGTTTGACGGCGTGTCGCTCATCGTCATCAGCCCGATCATTCCCATGACGGTTCCGTTTGTCAAGGAAGCGCAGGCAAGGGGAATTGAGGTCATCAGCGAGATTGAGCTGGGCTACCGCTATAGCCACGCGGAGTACGTCTGCATCACCGGAACCAACGGCAAGACGACCTGCACTGCGCTCACAGGCGAGATCTTCAAGGCGGGCGGACGGCATACGTTCGTGCTCGGCAATATCGGCGTGC
>JAEWYV010000090.1 GCA_023458615.1 Bacillota bacterium | reverse complement strand
GCCCGTTCACATATGCCACTGGAAACATTGATCTCCATCAGGGCTGCACTAACCCCTACGGAGTCCGCCAGCAGATTCTGCCAGCGGCGATAGGCGGCGATTCGTTCCCGTTGCAAGGTGAAATCATGTATGGTGATAATCGCCTGCGCGCTGTTGCCACCGCCGTCACCAATGGTTGTAAACTCAAATTCAAACCAACGCGACGTACCCTCGGTATTGCGCATACAGATTTCGGTTCTGCCGGTGGGGTTCCCTTTTAAAATGCTCTGGCAAAAAGAATCCAGCTCTTCCCGGCTTTCGTCCTCCACCAGCGATTGAAACACATGACAAATCGGAACATTCGGCTCAGCACTCGGCAGTTGAAAATGCTCGATTGCGCCTTGGCTGGAGATCAGTTTTCCCGTTTCGGTGTTCACGCGAATGATCAGCACCCCGCTTTGTTTAGCGGAAATTCGGTACTCCTCCTCCACGTTGAGCAGGCGCTCCCGCTCCCGGCGGGATTTGCGAATCGCGCTGTTAAACATGGAGATGATGAGGATCGCTGCAGCAACAGCGCTGATCATCGTTATACCGACCACCACATAGCCCGGGGTCTTTTCCTGCGCAATCGTGCGATCTACAACGCTTGCCGGAATCGTCCGCACAATCATCCATTCGTTATAATCCGCTGGAACATAGGCAATATACCAGCATCCATCCATCGTCTCGATCCTATGAAATTCGGACGTGCCGGATTGTATCTGCTGAATAATCTCGTCTCTATTCTTCATATCGGCCGATTCCGATGCGCGTAAAATGGAGAAAAAATTGTCGTGCGATTCCAGTTGAACCAACTGATCGGAAAAAACGATGATATCCCCCGACTGATTGCAGACAAACGTTTCGCTTTGGCGATAGGCATTTTCCCGAAACATCTCGCGCAGTGCGCTCTCTTCCAATACGCCAACCACCGTACCGACCACTTGCGCCTTTGCGATGATCGGAACCGCGATTGCGATTGCTGCTTCGTCGTCTGTCAGCCGCGTTTTTGCGATGTATTCCATCGCACATTCTCCGCTCAACGCCTGCTCAAAGTAGTTGCGATCCTGTAGATTGAGCTCCTGTCCATCGTTTGCTACGCCACGTCCGCTTGTATCGGTTACAATAATATTCCGAAAGTCGGATGCATTCGTTGCCGCCGACAAAGCCTCCAGCACTTGATCCGATTGCATCCGATCGCTGACGGGAAGAGAAGTTGCAAGTACGTTGAGCAGCGAAATCTCGCCTTGCAGTTTCACCGAAAAAAGATCCTTTTGTTCCGTTGCGGCAGCCAGCAGGAGTTCTCCCGTCAGCCGCTTATAATGCTTCTCCGACTGAGAAGTATAGAGAAATAGCGAAGTCAAAGTGACCAAAATTAAAAACAAGGGTATTACAAGTGTAAGAAGCATGCGCCCGCTCTTCTTCATCTTGATACCCCCGGCTAACGATTCGTGTTCCACTTCTCGGTTGATCAGCCTCTAGAAAATGCTCTTGACGATCAGCAATTTTAAGCCTTTGCATCTATCGTTGCACAGAGCACAATCAAACTAATCGTATATAAATTGCTATATAGCTCATTATAGCGGCAAATTCGTTAGCGTGCAATTATGCATTGTGCATCCATCTAAGTCATGCCTATTTGGCGCAACATCAACCGACCAATGCAAAAAATAAGCGGAGCCGATCAATCGGCTCCGCTTTTGCAACTGGCTGTTTAGAGGATCGCAAACACGATGGATGCGACCGTACCCAGAACCATCATGATCGCAACGATCAAGCTGAAGATTCTCAGTCCTTTGCTCATGAAATCACTTCCTTATTTACCAACCGAAGCATAATTATCGGGATAACGGGTCACAAGCGAGGTGTCTGCCACCCATTTGTTCACGATATCCGTATAATACTGCTGCTGGTAGGCGTTCTGTTCATAGAGGTCAAACGCGTCCTTCACGTCCGCATAGGCAATCTCATGCGCAGCTTCCGTGGAAACACGCTTGATGATATGCCAGCCGTAATCGGACTGAACCGGCGCAGAGACATCGCCATCCTTGGCAAGCGCGAGTGAAGCAGTTAGGAAAGACTCAACATAGCTTGCGCCTTCGCCAACCAGATAACCGGCGGCATAGGCTTCGTTGCTCATACCCGGGTCGGTGTTGTATTGCGCGAGCAGGGTTTCAAAATCTTCGCCGGCGTCAATCTTTTCCTTGATCAGCTTTGCGGTTGCTTCATCCGCAACGAGAATCTGGCGCACGCGGAAGAATCCGTTGGGCACATAGACCGGCGGTGCATTGTAGCCATACTGCGCATAGTTCTCGTAGGTGAAGTAGCTCGAAGGCGTTGCGTCGAACAGCTTCTTCTGGCTCGCCAGTTCCTCGGTGTACTTGGCCTTCAGCTCATCCTCACTCAGGGAGATGCCTTCCAGAAGCGCGGTGCGGTGCTTGCTCACCATCGTGCTATTGATTGCATCCTGAAGCATATCTGCCTGCAGCTTTTTCACCGTGGTCTTGTTTTGAACAAGCGCCTTGGTGAGCAGCGTCTTGGCATATGCGTCAACATTGGTCGCGCCGGCCTTCTTGGCTTGATCGACAAACGACTGCACGGTATCGTCATAGTTCTTCTTTGCGGTGTCCTGCGCTGCTGCCGTCTCTTCGTCGGTCAGGGTGATCCCCGCCAGCTTCGCCTGATAGATCTTCATGGCGGACGAGATTAGATTGTTGAGCAGATAATCGCGGAAGTTAACAACGCCCTCATCGGTCGTCGTGTCATAGCCATATGCGGAAGCATAGCTGAGACTGTTTTTATAGCTGTTTGCCAGCTGTGTCACAGTCACTTCCTGGTCGCCAACCGTTGCGGCCAAAACCGGCTTGCCGCCGCAGCCAACCAGCGTGCCTGCCGCCAGCAGAATCACCACAACCAGCGCAATTGTCCTGTTGAGTTTCATGAATGTCATTCTCCCTTTTTGTTGGTCGAGATTCTCTGATTTTTTGCCCTATTTTTTGCATAGAAACGAGTGAATTATACTCTTGGGTGAACAGAATGTCAATCGACGCTTGTGCCGCAACCGAACAAATCCCGGCGTTTTATCCGCCAAAGATTCAATGCTTGCTCTAGCCCTGCCGGATCACGCATCCGCAGAAGGCAGGATGCGAAGATAGGCCGCCATCCCGCCGGTGTTTCCCTTGTCTCTGCGGTGGGAATAGAGCCGCGGCGTGGTCATTGTGCAGACGTTTGAGAGCGAGAAATGCCCCGCCGGAACGCCAACATCCCAAAACTGCCGGAAAGCGACCATCCAGAGATCAACATGCGGCCTTTGCTGCCCCTGTGACAGTACGCAAGGAATGCCGGAAAATTCCTGTTCAAACTCCGCAGCAACATTTTGCCCGACCTCAAAGCAGTCCGGGCAGATCGAAGGCCCGACTCCCGCAAAGACGTCCGCAGGGTTCGTGTCGTATTCTGCTGTCATTGTCTCCACCAGCCTTGCGCCGATTCTTCCCAGCGCGCCGCGCCATCCGGCATGCGCAAGCCCGATGCATCGCTTCACCGGATCGATACAATAAAACGCCATGCAGTCAGCGTGTCCTGTGATCAGTGTGATGGCTGGATCGTTTGTCACAAGTCCGTCGCAGGCAGGCAGCGCATCGGCAAGATACCCCTTCCCCGCGTCGTGCCGGTCAACCCGTAGCACGGTCGTCCCGTGTTCATAGTTGTCCATCACCATGCTTTCATAGGGAATCCTCGCCGCGTGGCAGAAAATGCGATAGTTTTCCATGACGTTGTCGCGGTTTTCCGGTCGCGTAAAACTTAGATTCAGCGAGGAAAAATAGCCCTCGCTCACGCCGCCGCCACGCGCGGTGAACCCGTGGTCAAACCCGGGCAGTTGCTCCAGCGCTGGAAGCGAATAGATACCAACTCCATTGGCAAAGCGCAGCTTTGCCCCTCGCCTGAGTGCGGCATATTGCACTAAAAAATCTTTGTCTGTCATCTGACCTTTCAACTCCGGCAATCTTCTCACCTCCGTTCAAAGAAACAGGCGGCTCCAGGCCGCCTGTTCCGCTGTGCGGACCTTATTTGGTTTCGCTCTTCGACGCGGTTGTCTGCCGCGTCGCTTTTTGTCAATTCTTTTCGTCCAGCAAATGCTGGAGTTCTTTCATGAATGTCTGCGTATCCTTAAACTCGCGATAGACTGAGGCAAAGCGCACGTAGGCCACCTCGTCCACATCCTTGAGTTTACGCATGACGATCTCGCCGATGTCCCGCGTGGTCACCTCCGAGGCAAGCGTGTTAAACACATCGCGGCTGACATCTTCAACCAGCTTATCCTGCACATCCGCGGCAACCGGACGCTTCTCGCAGGCTTTGCGAACGCCCACGCGAATCTTTTCGGAATCGAACGGCTCACGCCTGCCGTCCCGTTTCACGACCATGATCGGTATCTCCTCGATCTTCTCATAGGTCGTAAATCTCTTTCCGCAGTTGATGCATTCGCGTCTGCGGCGAATGGCGCTTCCGTCCTCTGTTGGACGCGAATCAATCACCTTGCTCTCGATGCTGGCGCAGTATCTGCATTTCATAGCGGTTTGCTCCTTATATGGTGCATTGTTACCTATAATAATACCATATGTATGGGCGCATTACCAGAGTGCAAGTGCAGTTTGTGGTGACGAAACAGCAATATCTTTTCCCCTCACGGCTTTTGCGTTTGTTTACGCACCTTTGCACGACGTATTTCACGTGTCAAATCCGGGACTATACAAAAGGCGAACCGGTTGCCCGATTCGCCTTTATGCGTTTTTAAATTTGTTGAAATCGCCCTGCGAATTAGTACTTGCGCTTTCTGGCGGCCTCGGCCTTCTTCTTGCGCTTCACACTGGGCTTTTCATAGTGCTCGCGACGACGGACCTCTGCTAAGACGCCGCTGCGTGCGCACTTGCGTTTGAATCGTTTCAGAGCGCTTTCCAGGGACTCGTTTTCACCTACGCGAATTTCCATTTTCTTCCCTCCCCTCTTATACGACTCTTCCTTCGGCGGAAGACGCTAAAAGTCATTATAATCGAGGAGATTCACGAAGTCAACAGCTTTTTACTTGCATGAAAACCATTAAAAATATTACAGTATGCAGGGTTTAACGCGTGTTGTGTATGCAAAT
>JAEWYV010000089.1 GCA_023458615.1 Bacillota bacterium | reverse complement strand
CTGCCCGGTCATGAGGTCTCCGGACGCGTCGCCGCGATTCCGGAGGGGACGTTCACCGACCTGAAGGTTGGCGATCCGGTGGTTGTGAAGACCTACGACAGCTGCGGACAATGCGAAGCCTGCTATCGCGGGGACGACAACCTCTGCACCGGAAAGTCCAAGAAGCGCTTTTATGACGGCATCCCCGGCTCCGGCGGCATGGCGCAGTATATTGCAATCTCGGCAACGCGTGTCTTTGCCCTGCCGAATGCGGATGCAGACCTAGACATCTGCGCCTTTGCGGAACCCACCGCCTGCTGCCTGCGCAGCATGGAAAACGCGAATGTAGGCTTTGGTGAGGATGTGGTCATCGTCGGCGGCGGCATCATGGGACAGCTGCATGCGCTGCTCTCCAAGAAGCGCGGCGCGCGCGTCATGGTGGTGGAGCCCGACGCGGCCCGCCGTGAAACGGCGCTCAAACTCGGCGCGGATATCGCCATCAACCCGATGGAGGTCAACGCCATCGAACGCATCAAGGAACTCACCAATGGTAGAGGCGCGCATGTCGTGTTCTTCACGGTCAACGTGCTCAAGCTCGCGGGCGATTATATCGATGCGCTGGCAAAGAAGGGGAGAATCGTGTATTACGGTTCGTTCCATCCCGCCGGAGAGGTTCCGTTTGAACCGAACAAGATCCACTACAGCGAGAAGACCATCACCGGCTCGTTCAGCCCCACGGTCAAGGCCTTCTGGGAAGCAACGCGCCTGCTTGGCTACAAGCTCATTGAGGTGGAACCGTTCATTTCCGAGCGTTACAGCATGGCGGACTGCCAAAAGGCATTTGAGCGCGCCTCCAGCCCGGATACATTCCGTGTGCTGATCGACCTCACCAAATAATCGGCGGAGTTCACTCCGAGCGAAGAAAAAGTAGAAAGGCTTGAATATGATTGAACTCATACTCGTGAGCCATGGTTCTTTCGCAGCCGGCCTGCGGGAAGCCGCCGAGATGATTCTTGGCGAACAGGAGCAGTTGCATGTCCTTGGTCTCTATCAGGGCGATTCACCGGATGGTTTTTCCCAGAAACTGGAAGAACTGATTCAAGAATCGCAAGATTGCAAAAACGTATTGGTACTCTCCGATCTCCAAAGCGGGACGCCATATAACGCCGGAATGGTCATGGCGATGAAGCAAGGCTCCGCCTGCATAGCGGGAACCAACCTGCCGATGCTGCTGGAGATTCTCTCCCTTAGGGACGAGATGGAGATGGAAGAATTGCTGCAGGTGGCCTGCAGTACTGGCAAATCCGGAATCGTCAACTCAACGGATTTGCTAGCAAATTATAAAAGAAAGGAGGAATCCAAATGAGTATAGCGCTTTACCGTATTGACGACCGCCTGGTGCATGGACAGGTCATGACGGCTTGGGCGAGAATCTTCAGTATCACGAAGATCATCGTTGTAGACGACGCGACCGCGAAAAATGCATTTCTGTGCGACGTCATGAAGATGGCGGTCCCGTCCGGGTGTTCTGTGCAGATTCTAACGGTAGCCGACGCTGTTCCCGTGATACATGCCAGCGAGATATCGGATGAAAAAGCAATCGTTCTTGTAAAAGCGCCCGTAACGCTGCGTGCCCTGATTGATCTAGGCATCGTTATCAAGGAGATCAACGTTGGAAATGTCGGCGCTGGCCCGGGACGCAAGGCGGTAATGCGGAGTACACAGCTGACAAAAGACGAATTCGACACATTGGTTGGGATGTCGGCCCAGGGTGTACACATCTATTTCCAGATGCTGCCCGAGGCCAAGTCAATGGAACTTGACAAACTGAAATTCTAGGCTCAAAAAACGCATTTGAAAGCGAAAGGGAGGTAACCCATATGGAGTGGTGGCAAGCTATAGTCATAGCTTTCCTGTATTATTTTGCTGATGCACCTTTCTGGTTCGGCGATGGTTACTATGTACTCCAGCGTCCGATCGTTGCTGGCTTCCTCGTAGGCTTGGTCATGGGTGATCCGGTACAGGGCACGATCATTGGTGCCACGATCAACCTGATCTTCCTCGGCCACATGAGCGTCGGCGGTTCTATCCCGAGCGACATGGCTCTTGCCGGTTATGTCGGCACCGCGTTTGCTCTGGCGATGCACACGACCACCGAAGTTGCCCTCGCAATCGCCGTCCCGATCGGCCTGATCGGCACCGTTGTGTGGGTTGGCCGTATGACGATCTCCGCCGTGTTCGCGCACTGGGCAGATTCCTTCGCCAAGAAGGGCAACACCCGTGGCGTGATGCTCATGAACTGGGTACCCGCGCAGACCATGCTCTTCCTCTTTAAAATGATCTTTGTCACACTCTTCTGCGTGTATGTAAGCGAAGCGGTTGGCAACGTCATCAATGGCATGGTCGGCAGCCCGATCTTCAACGGCATTGGCGTCGTTGGCGGTATGCTTCCTGCGGTTGGTATCGCGCTCAACCTGCGCGCCATCCTCAAGAAAGAAACCTGGCCATTCCTCATCATCGGATTCCTGCTTGTTGCATATTTCAAGATCAGCATCATTGGCGTCGCCCTCTTTGGCGTAGCCGCTGCGATGATCTATATGCTCATGAACACGAAAAAGGAAGGAGCTGCAACCCATGAGTGAACAATCGGTCAAACTGACCAAAAAAGATGTAAATAAGTCCTTCTGGCTCTGGCAGCTTTTCTCTCACGCGAACTACAACTATGAGCGCATGCAGGGAACAGCCTTTGCAATGGCGATGGCGCCGATTCTCAAGAAGCTCTATCCCAAGAAGGAAGACCTCGTAGATGGTTTGGAACGTCACCTCGTGTTCTTCAACACGGACCCGAACCTCGGTGCTGTCATCCATGGCGCGACGATCGCGATGGAAGAACAGAAAGCCAACGGCGCGGACATCAGCGGCGAAGCGATCAACGCATTCAAAACCGGTCTCATGGGACCGATGGCAGGCGTTGGCGACTCCCTGATCCAGGGCGTCATCATCCCGCTGTTCGTGGCGCTCGGCATCAGCCTTGGCCTCGTCGGCAACCTCGCTGGCCCGTTGCTCGTGTGGTTCGGCCTCACCGCAACCCTCGTTCTGATCGCCCGCTCCTCCTGGATGAAGGGCTATGAACTGGGCACCAGCGCAATCACCAGCATGCTCCAGGACGGCAGAATGAAGACCTGGATCGGCGCCGCGGGCATCCTCGGCACCATGGTTATGGGCGGTCTGATTTCGCAGTATGTCGGCTTCACCACGAAGATCGCGTTCAACATTGGACAGGTTCCGTTTGACCTTCAGGCGAACCTCTTCGATGCGATCATGCCGAACCTGCTGCCGCTGGCACTGACCCTCTTCATCTATTGGCTCACGACGAAGCGCGTCAAGACCTGGATGATTCTGCTTGGCGTAGCCGTAGTCGGCATCGCGGGCGGCGCTCTGGGCATCTTCTAAGCCAAAGAGCAACACAACAATATGCTTGAAGGCGGTGGGGGATGGGTTTCAGCCCCTGCCGCCCTTCTCTGAAGACAGGAATAATGATATGCAAACAAATTCAGTTATTGTAAAATGCAAGTGTGGTTTGCACGCGCGCCCCGCGGCATGCGTCATGAAGGCGGCAAAAAGCTATCAGTCCAAGGTGCGCATCACAAAAGGCGATAAGAGCGGCAACGCAAAGAGCATCATTGATATCCTCTCGATCAATGTGAACTGCATGGATCAGGTGGATGTCTCCTGCGAGGGCGAGGATGAATCGGAAGCCATGCAGGCGGTTCTCGCGATTTTGGAAAGCGAGATTGAATAGGAGTTTCTTCTTTCAAATTGTTCTTGCAATATTGGAAAGCGAGATTGAGTAGGCTTATATTTTTCACACGTTTTTGCGAAATCAAATAGTGAAAGAGAATAGGATTTTTTCAAATCGTTCTTGTAATATTGGGAATCGAAATTAAATTAGAAAGCGTACTTTCGGCAACGCCGGAGGTTTCTGAAAAATGTCAGCGGCCGGGCGGGTATCCCGGCCAATGGAGCCAAGGGGGTATCAGGATTGCTGAGCGGCACGGGAAATTGCATCGGCTATGGAATCGGAAGGGCGAAGATTCAGGCCGGGCAGAACCGCAAGGTTCAAAGAACCATCATCAACAATCCCGAGGCGGAGCTTCAGCGGTTTGACGCGGCGTACGAAGAGACGAAGCGAACCGTAGAGGCGCTGCTTGCGCGGGAGATGGAAGACACCGGAAACGACGGTGAAAAGATTTTTGAAACACATCTTGCCTTTCTAGACGACCCGGGATTTGTGGATGCGATTCGGGAGATGATCTCTGATGAATCGGTCAGCGCGGACTGGGCGGTCTATGAGGTCGGCGAACGCCTGGCAACGATTCTTGCTCAGGTGGACAGTGATTTAATCAAAGAACGCAGCGCGGATATTCGCGATCTCTATGCTACTTTGCTGGATCATTTATCCGGCAAGGGGGTGTCATCATCCACGGCATCTACCACAGACGCGGAGCCTGTTGTGCTTGTGTTGGAGGAGCTGGTGCCGTCGTTTGTCATTCGGCTCAACAAAGGCGAGGTTGCGGCGCTGGTTTCCGAAAAGGGAAACATCACCGCGCATGCGGCGATATTGGCAAAGCTCAAGTGTATTCCGGCAATCGTTGGCGTCAACGGGCTGATGGATGCCGTTCGGGAAGGCGATCTGCTCTTGGCGGATACCTTCACTGGCGAACTGAGCGTAAATCCCAGCGAGCAGGCACGCGTGGAGATTCTGCGCGCGGCGGAGCTCTACGAAGCGGAGCAGTGCGCCTGCAATGCCGAGAAAGCGGCGGACGCGGTGACTACGGACGGTACGCGCTTATTGATTGAGGCGAACATCGGCAATCCGGCGGAGGCCGCGCTTGCGGACGAAGCCTGTGCAGACGGCGTCGGCCTCTTTCGCAGCGAGTTTCTGTTTATGGAGCGGCGAACGCTGCCCGACGAGGAGGAACAATTCCGCGCCTATCGCACGGCGGCAGAGACGATGGGTTCTCGCGAACTCGTCATCCGCACCATGGATATCGGCGGCGATAAACCCGTACCGAGCCTGAATCTGCCGGCAGAGCAAAACCCGTTTCTTGGGCTACGCGCCATCCGTCTCTCGCTCCAGCGGGACGATCTGTTTATGACGCAATTGCGCGCGATTCTTCGCGCAAGCGCCTTTGGGAATGTGGCTATCATGTTTCCGATGATATCCAGCATGGAGGAATTACACGCGGCAAAGGCGGCGGTGGAGAAGGCAAAAGCGTCGTTGGATACCGAAGGAGTCGCCTATCAAGCCAAGATCAAGATCGGCATGATGGTGGAGATTCCGGCAACCGTGACGCTCAGCGATCTGTTTGCGCACGAGGTGGATTTCTTCAGCATCGGCACCAACGATCTGATTCAATACACACTTGCGGCGGACCGCCTCAACCAGTCGGTTGCTCCGCTTTATTCGCCTTATCATCCGGCGGTGCTGCGGCAAATTGCGCTGGTTGCGAAAAACGGGCATCTCAGCGGCATCGATACGGCAATCTGCGGCGAGGCCGCGAGTGACCCGCTGCTCCAGCCGCTGTTCGTCGGCTTTGGTATCGATCGGCTCTCCATGAGCCCGGGCATGATTCCAACCGCGAAGCGAACGATTCGCAAGAGCCGCGATTACGCCTGTAAGGATCTGGCACAGCGTGTAATGGCGCTTTCCTCAGCAACGCAGGTGAAGCAGGAACTACTCGCGTTCCAGAAGGAATATTACCAATAAAGCGATACGGCATACGATAGCGCGTTTGGCACAAGTACTGTTTCGGAAAGGGGAATCTCGTCATGAAGCGCATGATTGAATGCTCCTGGCATGCCATCGACGCGATGGATCGGGATCGCACCATTGTGCTCTTTCCGATTGGCTCGGTGGAGCAGCACGGCTGGCATATGCCGGTCGGTACGGACTTTTTGATGGCCGAGGCAATCTCCAAAGCGCTTGCAACGCACGAAACAGCGGGGTTTGAGGCGCTGCTTTTCCCAACGCTGCAATTCGGGCTGAACGCGGAGCACACCGGGTTTTGCGGAACGCTTACTTTTCCCGCAAAGCTGTTGCTAGAGATATTGGAACAGCAAGTTCGCGTCATGCTAGATCAAGGCTTTCGTTATTTTGCGTTTCTCAATACGCACGGCGGAAACACAGGTATGCTGGAGATATTTGTGCGCGAGTGTAAGGCCGCGCATCCGGACTGCCACATGACCTCGTTTCAATACTTTACGCATGGATTTTTTGACGCGTTGCGCGCATATATCGATAATCCAATCGGCGTAGATGTCCATGCGGGAGAGCTGGAAACCTCGATGATTCAATATCTGTTTCCGGAGCTCGTGGATATGGGTGTTCCGCCGGACAAACTGAAGGAATGCAACTGCAAGTCGGGTGAACTGCCAAAGTTCTGGCTTACCCGCGAGGTGTCCCTCTCCGGTATCATGGGGGATGCGACCCTCGCAAGCCCGGAGAAGGGCAAACTCTATTTTGACTATATCTGCGATTCGCTGACCACTGCGGTTTCGAATTTTATGCAGGATGCGATGGCGGAACACGCGCGGTAACGCGGCGTTCCGCTTTCTTATAAGGGAAACAGAGCGGTAATTGCAGAAAAAGTTGTTGAAACAGGAAATTTCCGCGTGAAACGGTAAAGGAGTTAGAGTATCATGATCGACCGGATGATCACCAACACAACCATCATCACCATGAACCCCGCGCGGGATGTGCTTTATAACGCTTCGATTGTGATCGATCAGGGGCGTATACTCGACATTGGCGAGAGCGAGGCGATGTCGCTACGCTACCCCGATGTGAAGCGCACCATCGACGGCGAAGGCAAGGCGGTTTTTCCGGGCTTGATCAACACGCATAATCATCTCTTTCAGACCAACCTGAAGGGCATGGGCGACGACAAGGTGCTCAAGGACTGGCTCAACGACATGACCTATCCTGTCGGCGGCAAACTGCAGCCGGAGGATTGCTATACCGGCGCGTTGATTGGATGCATCGAGGGGATTCGCAGCGGCGTAACAACCCAGCTGGATTATATGTACCCACACCCCGTAGACGGACTGGACGACGCGGTGATTCGCGCGTTTCGGGAGCTGCGCATTCGCGGCATCTTCGGGCGTGGATATATGGATTGCGGCGCGGAGTTCGGCGTTCGAAACGAGATTATGCAGACGCCGGAGAAGATTGAGAGCGACGTACGGCGACTCGTGAAGGAATATCACGGGACAGAGAACGGGCGCATCTCCATCTGCCTCGCACCTGCCATCACATGGGGCGCAAGCGAGGCGTGCCTCAAGATGACGGAGCGACTCAAGCGAGAACTTGGTCTCTTGCTTACCGTTCACACTGCGGAGACGATGTTTGACCGCGAATCGACGATTGCCCTGCACGGGATTGACGATCTGGAGATATTGGTGCAATACGGCCTGCTGGACGAGCAGACGCTGCTCGTGCACTGCGTGCAGCTCAATGATCGGGATATTCGAATGATTAAATACCACGGCGCGAAGGTTTCCCACAATCCGGTGAGCAATATGTATCTAAGCAGCGGCGTGGCACCGATTCCGAAGATGAATATGGCGAACATCGATGTGTCCCTTGGCACCGATGGCGCGGCGAGCAACAACTCCAACGACATGCTGGAGGTGCTTAAGTGCACCGCGTTGTTACAGAAGGTGACGCATCGCGACCCGACGATTATGACCGCGGATAAGGTGCTTGAGATGGCGACCATCGAGGGCGCACGCTGCATCGGCATGGAGAAGGAGATCGGCTCCTTAGAAATTGGCAAGAAAGCCGACCTGTTTGTGTTTAATCCGGAGCGCAACATCAAGGCGATTCCGATGCACAATCCCGTATCCACACTGGTCTATTCCTCCGCGATGGACAATATTGAAACCGTTCTGGTGGATGGAGAACCCGTGTTGCTGGATGGCGTACTCACGACGATGGACGAGGAGATCGTGATTCAGCGCTGCCGTGCGCAGGCGGATGACCTCGCCCAGCGCGCTGGAACGGCTTGGCTCAAGCGCCGCCCGTGGCAGAGTCTGTCCTATTAAAATTGATATAAGAATGTCGGAACGCGAATGATTTGCCCGGCATTTTTTATTGTTCTGGCGGTGTGTGAACTCTCTTTCAACCAATAGAAGGTCAATTGCGCGATGCTGCTCGTCTTTTCTGCAAAACACGGAAGAATCGTGGAAAAACGCACTTGTGCGGGTGGTTTCC
>JAEWYV010000088.1 GCA_023458615.1 Bacillota bacterium | reverse complement strand
GGTTCGCCCAGATCCTGTAGAAGCTGCTCCAACTCCGGCTTAGTGAGGCTCATTAACTGCATCGTCTCATCCTCGCAATATAGAATCCGTCGGTGCTGTGTACATGCGGCAAAAGCTGAACCTGCCCATCATTCTCCACTGCAATCGGAATCTGCTCCAACTGAAATGCCGGATGTGTCTTTAAAAACGCCTCCAGCTGTTCCTCGTTTTCGCGACGAGAGATGGTGCATGTGGCGTAGACCAGTACACCGCCTGCTTTGACGTAACGAGCGCAGGTGTTGAGTATCTCCCGCTGAATCGAGACCAGTGCGACTATGTCCGCATCGGACTTGCTATATCGAATGTCCGGCTTATCGCCAAGCAACCCCAGACCGCTGCAGGGCACGTCGATCAGCACGCCGTCGAACGAGGCTTCATATACGGGGTCAAACACGGCGGCGTCCTTTTCGAAGGTCTCCGCAGTAACGTGTAGTCGTGCCAACGTCTTGTCCAGCAATTCCTTGCGATGCGCGTGTAGCTCAAAGCAAGTAAGCTGGATATCGTTTTTCATCAGGCTCGCGAGATAGGCGCTCTTGCCGCCGGGGGCGGAGCAAGCGTCTAAAACGCGCTTTCCCGTCATATCGCCAAGCGCACGGCAGGCGAGCATGGCGCTTTCGCCCATCACGGTAAACTTGCCCTCTTGAAATTGCGCATTTGCCGCAATGTCGAATCCTCCGTCGAGCGAAAGTGAATTATCATCCCACGTATTAATCTTGCCACCGACAGGAAGCACCTTTTGCAGCTCTTCGCGTGTGAAGGGGTACTGCGCGCGGACTTCCATTGGAGCGGAAGGGCGGGAGAGGAGCGCGGTTGCTTGTTCTTCGCCAAATCGGGAAACCCACTCGGAGACAATCCATTCCGGATAACTATATTGAATGGAAAGTCGGGACACCGGATCTGTCGGAAACGCGGGCATGGAATCCCGGCTGCGGTCGATATTGCGCAGCACCGCGTTGACGAAACCGGACAAGCCGGATTTTCCAATCTCACGTGTGAGCGCAACACTCTCGGAAACCGCCGCATGCGCAGGGGTCGAGAGGAATAAAAGCTCACAAACGCCAAGCCGCAGAATGCCGCGAATCACAGGCTTTTGTGCTCCCTTGACAAAATGTGCTAAGTAATAATCGATTGTGAGCAGATGATCCAGCGTATGGTAAACGAGCGCGGCGGCCATTTTGGCCTCGCGCTCCGGCAGGGACGCCGTCAGTTGTTTGACACGGAGGTTGGCATAAGCCCCGCGGTCTGTAATGTCGCAGAGCGCATCCAGCGCCTGCTTTCTTGCGTTCAAATCAGTACCTTTCCTTCCAAATCCTTGCCGGCGAGATAATCCTTTGCGTTCAAGCGCTTGCCGCCCGTTGCCTGCAATTCTAAAATCTCCAGCCATGCGTCGGCGCAGCGGACGAAGAGGCCGGATTTTGCGTTTCCTTTTAATATTCCAATGGGTTCCAGTCCCACCTGCTGAGCGCTTAGCCGTGTCTTATGAATTTTTAACACGTTATCACCCAACATGGCATATGCGCCAGGCCAGGGATTGGTTCCGCGCACGCGGTTGTGAACCTGCTGCGCCGTTTGTGCAAAATCGAGTTTGCCGTGTTCTTTTTTGAGCATGGGGCTTTTGGTCGCCTCAGCTTCGTTTTGCGGTGTACGGACTAAAACGCCGGATTCCAACGCTGCGAGCGTGCGGCGCAGGGTTTCGGCACCAAGCACGGAGAGTCGTTCAAACAACTCGCCCGCTGTTTCATCCGGTAAAATTTCGGTCTTGTCCACCAGAAGAATGTCACCGGTATCCATGCCGATGTCGGTCATCATGGTGGTGATGCCGGTCTCTGTTTCTCCATTGATGATGGCCCACTGGATCGGTGCCGCACCACGATAGTTCGGTAGCAGCGAACCATGTACATTGATGCAGCCATATTTTGGGATGGAAAGATTCTCAGCGGAGAGGAGTTGCCCAAACGCGACGGTAACCATAAGCTCCGGCGCAAAGGCACGAAGCGCAGCAACACCCTCCGGTAGGCGAATTTTCTCAAATTGATAGACTGGAATATTGTGCTCCAGCGCATATGCCTTGCTTGGCGGCGGGGTTAGCGTTGCATGCCGCCCAACCGGGCGGTCCGGCTGCGTAAACACAGCGAGCTCGTGCCCGGATTGATACAGCATGTCGAGCGAAGGCAGCGCAAACTCCGGCGTACCTAAAAAGGCAATCCTCATCCCATGTTCTCCTCTTCGTGTTCGGCGTTATCATAGCCTTCCGGCGGTTCGGTCTTTTTGGTCAAGTAGACCACGCCGTCGAGATGATCCAGCTCGTGCTGCACCGCGCGCGCATAGAAGCCCGTTGTATCGTAGGTGTGCAGTTCTCCGTTGCGGTCATAGCCTTCTACAATCACATGATCGGGCCGTTCCACATAGCCGCTCTGCCCGGGAAAGGAGAGGCAGCCCTCGTATCCACCCTGGCAACCTTCAGAGAGAATGATGCGAGGATTCACAAGCTCAATTCTTCCCTCGCCTGCGTCAATAACAACCACGCGACGCAGAACACCAACCTGCGGTGCTGCAAGTCCGGCCCCGTCGGCAGCGTCCATAGTTTCATACAGATCATCAATGAGCTGCGCCAAACGCCCGTCGAACTTCTCGACGGGTTTGCAAACTTTATAGAGGCACGGATCATCGTCCGTGCGAATCGTACGTAGTGCCATATGGGTAAAAACCTCCTTATTCAACCAATGGTATTGTACTAGAAATTAAGTATGCTGTAAAGAAAAGCGCTGGTTGAGCATAATTCTACCATGGGTTGAATCAAAATCACAAACTCGCAAAACAGTCTATGTTCAACTTTTACGGTTTATGTCATAATAAGCCCATGAAAGAGAGGAAAGCAATATGGAACAACAGAGTATGGGGAAGCGCATCATGCAGCTTCGAAAAGAAAAAGGATATACGCAGGAACAATTGGCCGAGCTGATGGGGGTTTCGGCGCAGGCGGTGAGCAAATGGGAGAATGACGTCTCCTGCCCGGACATCTCGATTCTGCCTTTACTGGCGGAAAAACTGGGGGTAACGACGGACGAACTGCTTGGCGTGAAGCCGATTGAACCAAAGGTGGTCATAGTAGACGCACAAAAGAATAAGAAAGAAGGGGAAGGCCAATTCTCCGTCTCCTGGGATGGCGGAAAGGAAGCCAAGAAGGACGGTGTCTGGTTTGCGGTACTGGTGATCGTTCTTGGCGTGGCGTTCCTGCTGCAAAAGGTCGGCAATCTTTCCTTTGGCATTTGGGGAATTGTTTGGCCCGCCGTGCTCATCGGGCTTGGGGTAGCATGGACGGTGAAGCGCTTTTCGTTTTTTAGCCTCGCTGTTGCCGCATTGGGACTTTACTTCCTATTGTTTAACCTGGGCGAAATTACGTTTGTTCTTACCTGGGGTGTTATCTGGCCGTCGCTGCTCGTACTGCTTGGGTTGACGATCCTCTACGAAGCACTCATTCCGCATAAACACAAGTGGTGCGGTGTGAATTTTTCGGGAGACAAAAAGACGCGGAGCGAATATGCGGAAGAAAACGGCTATGTCCGCTATGAATGCTCCTTCTGCGAAGAAAACCGCAGGGTCGCAGTTGAAGATTTTTCCGGCGGAGATATTGACCTTTCGTTTGGAAAGAGTGAGCTGGATCTATCCAACGTCAAGCGCGTTTCACCAAACGCCAAGTTGGACGTGGATGTGTCCTTCGGAACATTCGATTTGATCGCGCCTAAGACGATACGTCTGTATCTCAAGTCGGACAAGTCCTTTGGCTCCATCCTCATGAATGGCGAACCGAATGCGGACGCAGTTGAATCTTTGGTTGTGGATGGCGACGTATCCTTTGGTACCATGAATATCTACTATCGATAATACTCAATATCGATCAAGCGCAAAGCACCGCGCGAATTTTCGCGCGGTGCTTTGCGTTTGAAAGATTTTCTAAGCAACGATCAGGTCGTAGAGTAGGCGCAAAAAAAGTAGGCCCAACACGGTCAGGATAAAGGGCTTCACGATCTTTGTTCCGTTCTTCAGCAGCATACCCGCGCCGAAGAAATGACCGGCAACGGCGAAGACGGCGGAGACAAGCCCGATGAAAATCATTGCCTGCCCATGTATGAGAAACACGATCAGACTACCGACATTGCTGGAAAGATTGGCGATCTTCACATTTCCCGCGGCGAGACGGAGCGGGAGTTTCGCCAACTGTGTATAAGCAAGCAGGAGAAAGGTTCCCGTGCCGGGGCCATAGAAGCCGTCATACATGCCAACGATCAAAGCAAACAGGCAGATGATGACAAACTGATTTTGTCTGCTGACGGGTTCCAGCGTCTCTGCGGTAAGGTCGCGTTTTTTCAGGATCACAACCGCGAGAACTGGAACCAAAACAAGCATGATGTAGCGGATGACGTTGTCGTCTATCGCGAGAATAAGGTTTGCGCCGACGATGGAGCCAAGCACCGCAAGCAGGGCGGAGGGAACTGCGGTAGGCCAGTCCACACATCCGTTTTTGATATAGCGGGCGGTGGAGGCCACGGTTCCGATGCTTGCAGAGAGCTTGTTGGTTGCAATCGCGTTGTGCGGCGGAAGTCCGGCGATGAGATAGGCCGGAAGTGAGATGAGTCCGCCGCCGCCCGCGACCGCGTCGAGCAAACTCGCCGCGAACACAAGCGGACAGATGATGAGCAGCGTCCAGTAGTTAACCGTCATTCGCCCTTATTCTCCGTTTCCGGTTTACCCAACGATTCCGCTGTGCGATCCTCGCAAAATTGCTGTGTATAAAGATCGTAATAGTATCCACGCATATGGAGCAGCTCTTCGTGCGTGCCGCTCTCTTGAATTTTTCCGCCGCGAATGACGAGAATGCAATCCGATGTACGGATCGTGGAGAGACGGTGGGCGACGATGAAACTCGTGCGATTTTTTAGAATGTGCGTAATCGCATGCTGAATCAACTGCTCGGTTTCGGTGTCGATGGAGCTTGTTGCCTCATCTAGGACGAAGATGCGCGGGTCTTTGAGCACCACGCGGGCGAAGGAAAGCAACTGCTTCTGGCCCGTGGAGAGACGCGCGCCGCTCTCGCCAATCTCGGTATCATAGCCCTTTTCCTGCGCGAGAATAAAGGGCTCCGCATGTACCAGCCGCGCGGCTGCCATAACCTCTTCGTCGCTCGCGTCCGGCTTACCGAAGCGGATGTTGTCCTTGATGGTGCCGGAAAATAGATGCGGCGTCTGGAGCACATAACCAAGACTGGATTGCAGCCAGAGCTGGGAGCGCTCGCGATAGTCCGTACCGTCAATGCGGATGGAGCCTTCCGTCGGCTCATAGAACCGGCAGAGTAAGTTGATGATGGTGCTCTTGCCCGCGCCGGTTTCGCCAACCAATGCGATGGTCTGACCCGCTTTGACATCCAGTGAAAAATCGTCCAGCACGCGTTCGCCGTTCTTGTATTGGAATGAGACGTGGTCAAATGTGACGTCCCCCGTAATTGGTTCCCAATTCTCCGTATGCGGCGTTAAGATATCGCCATATTTTTTGAGAATCTCCGGCCGGTCAGTCACGTCCGGTTCGGTGCTCATGAGCGTGATCACGCGCTCTGCCGAGGCTTGCGCGCCGAGCATTTCCGCGAGGATATTGGCAAGTTGCTGAATCGGGTCGAAGATCTGCGTACAGTAGGAGATAAACGCAACAAGGGTACCCGCCGAGATCGCGCCGACCAACGCCGTGGCGGGATTGAGCACACCCTGACCGCCGAGTGTAAGCGCAAGTCCTGTTCCGACCGCACCAAGGGACATGATAACAGGGAAAAACGAGGCGGAAACCAGCGCGCTCTTGATACTTGCTTGTTTCATTTTTCCCGTGAGCTCATTAAATTCGTTTGCATTCTCGGTTTCGCGCACCAATGTCTTTGTGGTGACCGCGCCCATGATGCCCTCGTTGAACGCGCCTGTGATACGGGAGTTTAGCTTTCTTGCTTCGCGCTGATGCTTTAGCATCAACTTTTGCAGTTTAACGCTGATGTAGGCCAGCAGCGGTAAAACGGCAAGCGAGATCAACGCAAGCTTCCAGGAGAGCACAAACATGGTTACGATGCAGCCTAGTGCATAGAGAAGCGACCAGAGTACGTCCACAAGACTCCAGGCGATCATGTCCGACAAGCGAGAAATATCGCTCATCATGCGTGCCATGATGTAGCCAACCGCCGTGCGGTCATAGAAGGAGAACGAAAGCTCCTGCAAGCGCAAGAACGCATCCTGACGAATATGATAGGCAATCGCCATCTCAAGCTGTCCGGCGAAGTTGATAAACGTGATCACGCCGGAGCTTTGCATGAGGATTACCACAGCATAGAGCGCGGCAAATCGCCCCAGACCATCCAACGACTTTGGCACGACGAAATGGTCGATGGCATAACTGGTAAAAAGCGGATAAGCGATGTCGATTGCCGCAACGATGACGAGCGCGACGATGACCGTATAAAACAGCTTTTTGTGCTGTAGGGCATAGCGATAGAGCTTTTTCCAAACGTTCCAGTCGATTCGTTTGGCGGCAAAGTCTTGTTCTTCAATATACATATTCTTTCGCCTCCTTCCGAGACGCAGTCCAGTGAAGTTCGATTTGCATCATGCGACGCTCCCGTCTGAAACGGCATCCTGAATCTCCGCAATGCGGCGATATAACCCCGGCTGCTGAATCAATTGCGCGTGCGTGCCCTGTTGGGTGATGCGACCGTCCTCCAGCACGAGGATGTTGTCCGCCTCGCGCAGGGTTGTGATGCGGTGTGAAATCAGGAATGTGATTCCGTCCTGATTGAGCGCAAACAGCGAGCGGCGGATTGCCGCGTCCGTCTTGGAGTCCACAGCGCTCATCGAGTCGTCAAAAATGAGAATCGGCGCGTTCTGCATCAGCGTCCGCGCGATGGCGACGCGCTGCTGCTGCCCGCCGGAGAGTGTTACACCTCGCTCACCGACCAGCGTGTTATAGCCGAGCTCAAACGACTCAATGACCTCATGCACACTTGCGGTGCGGGCCGCATGATAGACATCCTCCTCGGTAGAGCAGGGTGCGCAGATGCGGATATTTTCCATGATCGTGCGCGAATAGAGAAACGGCTCTTGCAGCACGATGCCGATGTTTCGTCTGAGGTGCCCGTGCTCAATGTCGTTTACATCCGTTCCGGCAATCGTGATGCTGCCTGCCGTACGAGGATAGAGCCGCTGCAACAGCTGCACAAGGCTCGTCTTGCCCGATCCTGTCGCGCCGAGAATAGCGATGGTTTGCCCCGGCTTTGCGGTGAAACTCACGCCGTCCAGAACGTCGTTATAACGATCATACCCAAAGCAGACGTTGTCAAACACGATGTCGCCGGAAAGATTCGGTGAGAGTGCCTTGCCCGGTTCGGTTTCGACTGGAGCAGAGAGGATCTCGTCCAATCGACCCAGTGAAACGGCAGCCTTGCCCATATCGGCAAGGATACGACCCAGCTGGCGAACCGGCCATGTCAGCATCGCAACATAGGTGGTAAACAGCGCCACATTACCGAGGGTGAATGTTCCGCGGTAGACGGCGATGACACCCATGCAAAGCGAGAGCGCAATCTGAAAATACCCAACGCTATCTGAAAGCCCCCAATAGAAGCCCAGCAGTTTGATGAGTTTATAGGTCGTGGTGCGATAGTTGGAGTTCAGTTTGGTGAACTTGTCAATTTCACTTTTCTGCTGCCCGAATGCGCGAACAACACGCATTCCGGTCAGGTTCTCCTGTAGCATAGTGGAGAGCGCGCCTTCCGCCTCATCCGAGGCGGTGAAGTACTTCGTCACATACTGAAAATAGATAAACGAGCTGATGGTCAATAGCGGCAAAAACGCCATCGAGATCAACGTCATCTTCACGTTGATGGAGAACATGACCACCGCGGCAAGACCGAACATCACAAATGTGCGCACGATCTCCATCAATTGCAGCTGAATAAACCGACGGACGGTGTCCACATCGGAGGTGCACCGCTGCACGAGATCTCCTGTCGCCGCATGCTTGTGATAGTCGTATGGAACGTCTTCCAGATGACGATAGAGTCGGTCACGCATGGTCTTGGCAACACCCTCGGAAGCGAGCGCGATATTCTCGCGCCGTGTATAGGTGAAGATGCAGTTCATACCCGTAAAGATCACCAGCGCGATACCACAGACATAGAGACTGCCCATAAAATAGCTGCGACCGCCGAGTGCCTCTGCCCAGCGCACCAAAAATGCAGGGGTAGAGGTGGAAATACCCTGTATGACATAGTCTAGGGTAAAGCTCGTGACATATGGCGCAGCATAGGAAAACGCCGTTGAGAGCAGAACGCTGATGGTTGCATAGACGATATAGCGGTTATAACCGTGCATGAGCTCGCCAACGAGCTTCCAGTTGGTCTTTTTCTTTTTTTGTTCGTTCAGATTTTGCGTTTTATTCTTCTTCATAACATATCCTGTGGGTTCACCTCAACCATAGCGAAAAGTTCATTTCTATGGTCTGCGGCGAACGCATAAATCGTTTGGATCACGTCGCTTAGGCGCGCCGTGCGCAGCAACTTGATCAGTATTTGGTAGCGATAAGCGCGCTGTTTTCGTTTGATCGGCGCGGGGGAGGCGCTATAGAGCAGGATATCCCGCTCGCCTTCCTTGCCAAGCCGCTCGTCCAGCACAGCCTTGAGCGCCGCAGCGTATGCGGAAACGCTCTGACTGAGCTGAGCTTCGTCGTCCGAGGAAAACAGGCAGCGAATGAACAGCGAAAACGGCGGAAAGATGGCTTTCTTTCGTTGTTCCAGTTCATAGGCATAGAAGCTCTTGTAGTCATGATGTTTCGCAAAGCGAATCGCCGGATGCGCAGGGGAATAGGTCTGAACCACGACCCTGCCCGGGAACTCGTCGCGCCCAGCGCGGCCTGACACCTGTGTGAGCAGCTGAAACGTTCGCTCCGTGCTGCGATAGTCAGGGATCATTAGCGTTGCATCCGCTGCGACCACGCCAACCAGCGTCACGTTCGGAAAATCATGTCCTTTGGCGATCATCTGCGTGCCGACGAGAAACTGCGCCTCGCCGCGCGAAAATGCGCCGAGCATCTGCTGCATCGAGTCCTTGGTGCGGATGGTATCCGTATCCATCCGGAGGGTAACGGCCTCCGGAAAGAGTTGATGCAATGCTTCCTCAACCTGCTCTGTGCCAACGCCAAAATACTTGATAAAGGATTTTCCGCAGGCCGGGCAGGAGGAGGGCAGGGGCTTGACCGAACCGCAGAAATGACAACGCAAACGGTTTTCACCCTTATGGTAGGTCATGGAGATGTCGCAATCATCGCAGAGTACGACATAACCGCAGTTTCGGCAGGAGACGAAGGTAGAATACCCGCGCCGGTTGATAAACAGCATCGCTTGCTGCTTATCCCGCAGGCACTCACCGAGATATTGCGCCAGTTTGCCGCTGAAGATGCCGTTGTTGCCCGCCTGAAACTCCTGCCGCATGTCGATGACCTCCACCTCCGGCAGGGGGCGGTTCTGCACGCGACCGGGTAGCTCGAGTAACTGATAACGACCCGATTGCGCGCGATAGTAGGAGAGAAGGGAAGGCGTTGCACTGCCCAACAGCAGCGGTGCGCCGAATTGTTTGGCGCGATAGGCTGCAACCTCAAGCGCGCCGTAGCGCGGTGAGGTCTCGCTCTGATAGCTGCCTTCGTGTTCTTCGTCTACAATGATGAGGCCGACGTTTTGCATCGGCGCGAATACGGCGCTGCGTGCGCCGACCGCGACCCGTGCCTTGCCGAGGCGAATTCTGCGCCACTCGTCAAACCGTTCACCAGCGGAGAGGCGACTATGAAGCACCGCGATTCCATCTGAAAAGCGCTCCTGAAACAGGCCGACGGTCTGCGGCGTGAGCGCAATCTCCGGCACGAGCATAATCGCCTGTCGACCATCGGCGAGGCAACGCTCGATTGCATGCATATATACCTCGGTCTTGCCGCTGCCGGTGACGCCGTGCAGCAGGAGCGTTCCGCTCTTTTCATGCATCGCCTTGGCGATTGCCTCGACTGCGCATTTTTGCGCGTCGTTGAGCACCACTTGCTTATCGCCGTTGAGCGCGCTGATGTTCGGACGACGAAAGGTGACATGCCCATCCTCGGCAATATAGCCGCGCTTGACCAGCGCCGCAATGGCCGCGTGGGAATCCGGCACAAACGCAAGCAGATCGGAAAGTGACATCTCGACGCTGTGTGTTTTCAGCGTTTCGAGTACTTCATATTGCTTTGGTGCACGCGGTTTTCCGCTCTTATCCAGCAAGGATAGCAACTGCTCGTCAACCTGATCCGCGTCGGCAAGCCGAAGGGTGCGCTCAATCTTTTCTTTAACCTTTGAGCCGCGCATCTGTGCCGGAATCATGAGGCGCAGTGCATCCACCAGCAGGCAGTAATAGCTCTTTTGCATCCAATACGCCAGATCAATCTGCTCCGGCGTGAGGATGGGATAGGGCTCTATGACGCGAAGCAACGGCTTGAGGGATATGGGCGCGTCACTGTCTGTGTTTTCCTGCGCTCTTGCAAACTCTTCCTGCGTGAAAACACGGATGACGAATCCCTCGCGTTGACGGTTACCGGAGCCGAACGGCGCGAGCACATGACTGCCCACAAATACCTGCATTCCATCAGGGATGAGATAGCTGTAGAGTCGATCTACGTTTGCATGCGCAATGTCAACGATGACCTCGCAGATTTGGTTCATGCCGTTCACCTCCAGTCGGATGTTTGGTTGTTGTGTTGGGAATCCAGCAGAATAAGGGAAGATTTGCCAAAACCGCAAATAGCCCGCAAGCGGGCCAGTGCAATGCGAACCCATACCGAAAAAACCGGAAGCGGGTTCGGCAAGAATTCATATCATGTCGTATAAAAACGGGAATGACAATCCCGTGTGAAAATCGGGCTGGTCAGTCCTGATAGAATTCCTTCGGATAGTCCAGATGCAGTTTTCCGGTGTAGAGTTCATCTACGGCGACGGAAACAGGCTTGCGCCCGTCGAGCTTATCCGGATCCGATTGCAGTTGGCGCGCTCTCTGCGCAACGGCGGTCACCAGCATATAGCGGCAACCTGTGATCTCGATCAGTTCGTTCAACGGTAAATTCATCATAATGCGCTCCTGCCTCCTTGTAGTCTTTCAATTAACTCGCCGCTTCTCGATACCCTGCAGCGTTCGGCGGAGATGATGTTCTCCGTTCGCGCAATCGCAAGATCCAGAATATCGTTTACGACAACGTAGTCATATTGCTTTACATATTCAAGCTCCTGATATGCCGTTTGAAAGCGGCGTTCAATCGCTTCGGAAGATTCCGTTCCGCGGTGGATGAGGCGGGATTTGAGCTCGCTCATAGAAGGCGGTGCAATAAAGATGAGCACCGCGTCCGGATAGGCTGCTTTGACGCGCATTGCGCCCTGAACGTCGATCTCAAGGATCACGCTGCGGCCTTCGGAGAGTTCCTGTTCTACAAAACTCTTGGGCGTTCCGTAGTAATGGGTGTTAAACACACGCATATATTCGAGAAACGCACCTTCGTCGATCATTTTCTGAAAGGCTTCTTCGCTCTTAAAGAAATAATGTACGCCGTCGATTTCGCCTTTACGCGGTTCGCGCGTGGTCGCGGAGACCGACATGCGGATGTCGTTGTTTCGGGAGATCAATGTTTGATTGATGGTACCTTTGCCGACGCCAGCGGGGCCGGATACAACGAGCAAAAGCCCTTTTCTAGTCTGTTTCATCGTGAAAAAATTCTCCTCTCGTCCTCAGTCGTCGGCTTCGTCCGCTTTGGTGTCGAGCCGGTTTGCAATGGTCTCCGGCTGAATGGCGGAGAGTATGACATGATCGCTGTCTGTGATGACGACCGCGCGTGTGCGCCTGCCGCAGGTTGCGTCTATCAGGCGCCCGCTTTCGCGCGCTTCCTGAACAATGCGCTTGATAGGCGCGGATTCGGGGCTGACAATCGCGATCAGGCGATCCGCAGAAACGATATTGCCAAAGCCGATATTCACAAGTCGCAGGTTCATCATAACGGGCTGCTCCTAAACAAAATGTCTATTGTTACGTTGGTATGGGATGCGTAGGGCAAAACGAAACCTATTCGATGTTTTGCACCTGTTCGCGAATTTTCTCAATCTCCGCCTTGCCAGTGAGCACGAGCTTGGTCAACTCGCCGTCGTTGGCCTTGGAGCCGATGGTGTTGAACTCACGGTTCATCTCCTGCACCACAAAGTCAAGCTTTCTCCCTGCAGGCTCTTTGTCGACCAACAGAGTGCGCATCTGCGCAATGTGGCTGTGCAGGCGGCTGATCTCCTCGTCGATGCTCGCCTTGTCGGCAAAGAGGGCAACCTCGGTCGCAAGGCGCGCCCGATCCACCTCAACATTGCCAAGCAGGGTCGCAATGCGTTCATCCAGCTTTGCGCGGTATTCATTAACGACGATTGGCGCGCGTTTTGCAATCTGCTCCGTGAGCGATTCGACCGTGTCGTTGCAACGGTCGAGATAGACGCGAAGGCGGTCACCTTCCTGCTCGCGCATGACGAGAATAGCGTCGATGGCGCTGCCCATTGCGCTGTTTAGGAGCGCAAGAACCGCGTCTGTGTCCTCGTCCGCCTCGCGAACGTTGGAGACATCCGGCAGGCGAAGCGCGGCGGTGAGGGAGAGATCGTCCCGTAACCCGAGCGTTTCGTTTGCCTGTCTTGCGGCGGCAACAAACGCACTTAACAGGGGCGCGTCAATCTCAACCGTTCTTGCGTCACTGCGCAGGTTGCGATAGTTGACGAACACATCCACGTGTCCGCGCGAGAGCCGATTGGTCAGCGCAGAGCGGATGGGATCTTCTAAAAACGATAGATGGCGGGGCAAACGCATGCCTACATCCAGATAGCGGTGGTTTACGCTTTTAAGCTCCACCGTCATTTCGCGCCCGTCAGACGACGCGCTGCCTTTTCCATAGCCTGTCATGCTGTACATTGTTACATACCCCCAGGTCGCAATTATAAAGTATAGCATGTGAAACGAGTTCACACAAGGTTCAAATCAACTGTGGTGGATTTATTCGATTGCCGAGAGCCGATAAAGCTCGTCCGCATGCGGCTC
>JAEWYV010000087.1 GCA_023458615.1 Bacillota bacterium | reverse complement strand
AGATGGCCGACTGTTCGCTGTCTACGGGCAGAATCTCGCCGCCAAATTCTTTGAGCGTTTGATCCACCAATCTTTTTCCGCAAACAATGCTTTCCTTATTGGCAAGCGCAACGCGTTTCCCTGCTTTAAGGGCGGCAATCAACGGGGCAAGTGCCGCAAATCCACTGACTCCATTCACGACTACATCTGCCTCTTGCATTGCGGCAAGTCGTGCTGTTGCGCCTCTACCAAGTAAAACTTCGATTCCCAGCGGAATCAACGATACATCAAACTCTGTTTCGCAGGCAATCAACTTTGGATGATACAGATGTGCCTGCTTGATAAGGCCTTCGACATCCCGGTTTGCTGCAATGCCAAAGAGCGTCATCTCCCCGGGATGAGAGGCGATGACGTCAAGCGACTGCTTTCCAATAGAGCCGGTGCACCCTAGCACCGTGATTTGTTTAGTCATAATAACACCATGCGTCGTTAAATGATGATGGATAGTTTCTGCATGATCAGGAACACACAGAGAATGAGCGGCGTACAGAACATAATGCTGTCAATGCGGTCGATGACGCCTCCATGACCGGGGAACACGCTCGAAAAATCTTTTACACCCGCCCAACGCTTCAGCAACGAGGCAAACAAATCTCCAAACTGCGAGAATAATCCGCAGCCAAGACCCAGCAGGATCAGCACGAGGGACTGTATGTTGGCTCCCCAAAGGTGCTGCAGATACGTCATACCAAATCCAAACGCCGTACCGCCAATCAGGGCAAATACCGCACCTTCTACCGTCTTCTTAGGGCTGATGGTCGGGCAAAGCTTGTGCTTTCCGAGGAATGTTCCGCCAAAGTAGGCAAAGGTATCGGAGGCCTCCGGCGCGGCATAGGCCATGCACGCGGCAACAAGCGCCACAGGTCTGCTAAAGCTGTAGTAGACCAGCATCATGCACATCAAAAAAAGCGTCGGATAGTTCAAAATGAACAGGGATGGAATAATGTCGTTTGTCGTATGTCGCTTGGTAAATAGTGACCAGATCATGGTCGTCATTACAGCCGCCATATAGACGATGAACATGGAGAGCATACCCAGATAATAGTATACAAACGGGTAGGCGACGGCAAACACATAAGCCGGAATCAAAATAGGATCGTAACTCTTCTTTCGGAATGTCTGGCCCATCTCATAGATTGCAGCAAGCGAAAAGAGCGCGAGGACACTCAACAGCAGGAAACCACCGAAGAACAGAACGACAATCAGCAAGACAACCAGCACAATGCCGACGATAATTCGCGTCTTCATGCGTTTCCCTCCAGTCCGCCAAAGCGGCGCGAACGTCCCTGATAGGTGCGCAATGCCGCAAGATATGCCTCGTCCGAGAAATCAGGCCAGAGCTCCTCGGGGAATAAAAATTCCGAATAGGAGACCTGATAAAGCAAAAAGTTCGATAGGCGCTGTTCCCCGCTGGAGCGAATCAATAGATCCACCTCCGGCCTACCGTAGGTATAGAGGTTCCTCTCCAGCATTTCCTCGGTTATTTCGTCCTTTCCTTCGGAAACTGCCTGCTGCATGGCGAGGTTTGCGGCACGCAAAATCTCTGCCCGGCTCCCATAGTTCAAAGCGATGTTCAGGTTTAGCCCGGTGTTGGTTTCCGTACGCTTCATCGCGCTCTCAATTGCAGCACGAACGGGAACGGAAAATTCCTCGTAGGCTCCAATGATTCGGATACGCACATTATTTTCATTCAGCTCATCGATTTCTTTGGTGAAATACTCAATCAGGAGGGACATGAGCGTTGCGACCTCTTCAGCGGGACGCCTTTTATTTTCCGTTGAAAACGCATAGAGCGTGAGCGAATCGATGCCAAGGTCGGAGCTGAGGCGAATGATGCCGCGCAGGCGATCTGTGCCCGCACGGTGCCCCGCACTGCGCGGCAAATTTCTTGCCGTTGCCCAGCGCCCGTTACCGTCCATAATGATTGCTACATGCTTCGGCAGCGCCTCTTTGAAAAGGCCGAGCGAACGTATCTTTTCCTCGCTGTAAGTTGCCATATTCCCCCGTTACAAATTGAGGTGCAGAGCGAAAGAACCCTGCACCTAAATCATTCGCTTCATTTGGTTGATAATGTTCTCAATGTTGCGGACGGTTTATTGTTTCATACAATCATCCGCTATGCCTACAGGCTCGCTTCGAAAGATGGCGTATATCAGGCGAACATGTGATCCATCCAGAATATCCTGTCGAATGACGCGTGCATCCACGCCATTTTCAACGCCTTTTTTCGAGCGAGTTTCCTCCGCAATGACCGTAATGCCTTCCCGCTCAAGCAAATCCATTGCATGATCCAGCGGGAGCCCAAGTACGCCCGTCAAACCGCGAGAATCTCCTTTTCCTTTGCCGCGAGAATGCTCTCAATCTCTTTGATCAGATCATCTGTGAGCTTCTGCACCTTGTCGTCCAAGGCTTTGCGGTCGTCCTCGGTGATGATGCTGTCTTTTTCGTCCTTCTTGATTTGCTCGTTGGCATCGCGGCGAATCGCGCGAATTGCAATCTTGCTTTCTTCGCCCTTTTTCTTCACGACTTTAACAAGCTCTTTTCTGCGCTCTTCGTTGAGCTCCGGGAAAAGAAGGCGGATGACCTTTCCGTCGTTGCTGGGGTTAATGCCCAAATCGGACTTCTGAATCGCTTTTTCAACAGCGGGAATGGCCTTGTTGTCCCAAACGGAAATCAAAAGCATTCTCGGCTCAGGTGTCGAGACATTGCCAAGCTGTTGAATCGGCGTCGGCGTTCCGTAATAGTCAACCAGAATGCGGTCGAGCAGCTGCGGGTTTGCGCGCCCTGCGCGCAGGCCGCCCAGCTCAGTCTTAAGAACGGCAATCGTCTTCTGCATGCGTTCTTTCGTATTGTCTAAAATATCACTTGCCATGTTCCATTCCTCCTGTACGTTTCTTATTTTACTATAGTTGCTGCTTTGGATTCAAGCATGATCTTGTAGTGCGCATGTTTTCTGAAAATAAAAACATCCCCGGCTGATGGATGGATTCCAAGTCTGCCGAGGATGTAACGCGCGAAAAACTATTCTTTTTCAACAATATGCGTGCCAATGGAATCATCGCTGAAGATAAGCGCTATCTGATCCAGCGCAAATGCGCGAATCGGGATTTTTTGTTCCTTGCAAAGCGTAATTGCAGTGAGATCTGTCGCGCGAAGGTTTTCGGCAACAACGCGGTCATAGCTAATGCGACTATAGCGCACGGCGTCAGGATTTGTCTTTGGGTCTGCAGAATAGATAGCGTCTATGTTCTTAGCAAGCAGAAGCGCATCTGCACCAATCTCGGCTGCACGCAGCGCCGCAGCTGTATCTGTGGAGAAAAACGGACAACCACTGCCGCAGGCAAAGATGACAACCTTCCCTTCATCCAGAGCGTGCTTTGCGCCGCGAGCGGTGAAGGATTCGCAAAACCGATTCATCTCCACGGCGGATTGTACCTCGCAGGGGACACCGGCATGTTCCAATGCGTCCTGCAGGGCCAGTGCGTTGATTGTGGTTGCGAGCATGCCCATATGGTCTGCTCGATTGCGTTCCATCCCCTCTGCGCTTCTGCCGCGCATAATATTGCCTCCGCCCACGACGATGCCGATCTGTATTCCCATATCCCTGACAGCTTTGATTTTTTTCACGGTTTCCTGAACAGTTTCACGGCAGATAACGGAGGAATCTGAGGAGAGCGCTTCTCCGCTGATTTTGAGTAGTACGCGATGATACATGCACTTACCATGCCTTTCGAAGATAATGTCAGACAAATGCTTGCTGTTTCATCGAAAACAATTGTCCGAAAAGAACACTGAACAATCGGAAAACGATTGTCCTGAAGTCAGCACTTAAAAAAAGGAACACGTTGCCGTGTTCCTTATTTGTGTTACGCCTTAGTTTGGCACATAACCTCTTCAGCGAAGTTATTCTCACGCTTTTGCAGCCCCTCGCCCATCTCATAACGGACGAACTGCTTGATGGTGATCTTCGTGCCAAGATCCTTGGAGAGCTTTTCTAGAACCTGCGTGATGGAAACGGTGTTGTCCTTGACGAACACCTGCTCAAGCAGGCAGATCTCTTTGAAGAACTTCTCAATGCGGCCGGTGAGCATCTTCTCGATGACTGCGGCGGGCTTGGGCTTGTCCTCGTTGAGGGCCATGTTGCGGTTGATTTCCTTCTCGTGCTCCACTTCGTCCGCAGGGACTTCTTCACGTTTGAGGTACGTCGGACGGGCGGCTGCGATGTGCATCGCGACATCGTGGGCAACGGTACGGAGTTCCGCATTGTCCTTCAGGGCCTCCGGCGCGTCGAGATCGACCATAACGCCGATTCTACCACCGAGGTGAATGTAGGTATCCACAACACCCTGATAACGGGTGAAACGGCGAATGCTGATCTTCTCGCCGATTTTGGCAACCATTTCGTTGAGCGTATCGCTCACGGTGAGCCCGGAAGCAAAGACTGCCTTCTGCGCAAGCAGGGCATCCACATCCGCGGGGTTCTCTTTGCCAACCTGCTCGGCAAGCTTCGCAACATAGTCGTGAAAATCATCCGTCTTGGCGACGAAGTCGGTTTCGCAGTTGACTTCGATGATCACTGCGACGCCGCAATCTGCACAATAATAACTGCCGACGATGCCTTCCGCCGCAATGCGACCGGCCTTTTTGGCGGCCGCGGCGAGGCCCTTCTCGCGCAGATAATCCTTGGCTTTTTCGAAATCGCCTTCACACTCGGTGAGGGCTTTTTTGCAGTCCATCATGCCGGCCTGCGTCAATTCACGCAGTGCCATTACGTCTTTGGCGGTAAACATGGGGTATATCCTCCTTCGCTCGGCGATTATTCGTTGACTTCTTCTGCTTCCACCGTCGGCTCTTCCGAATCGGTCAGCTGCTCGCCCTGATGGCCTTCGATTACGGCGTCCGCAATCTTGGCGGTGATGAGCTTAACCGCACGGATGGCATCGTCGTTGCCCGGGATCGGGTAATCGACTTCGTCCGGATCGCAGTTGGTGTCGATGATGGCAACGATCGGAATTTTCAGCGTACGTGCTTCGGCAACGGCGATGTGCTCTTTGCGCGGGTCGACGACGAAGAGCGCACTGGGGAGCTTCTTCATCTCTTTGATACCGCCAAGGTTCTTGATGAGCTTCTCCTGCTCGCCACGCAGCTGGATAACTTCCTTCTTCGGGAGAAGATCGAAGTCTCCGTCCGCTTCCATCTTCTCAATCTGGCGAAGACGGGCAATACGGCCCTGAATTGTCTTGAAGTTGGTGAGCATGCCACCAAGCCAGCGCTGGTTGACAAAATACATGTCGCAGCGTCTTGCTTCCTGCTCAATGGATTCCTGCGCCTGCTTCTTGGTGCCAACAAACAGAATGGTCTGGTTGTTTTCGGCAACGCTGCGCACGAAATTGTAAGCTTCTTCGATTTTCTTTACGGTTTTCTGCAGGTCGATGATGTAGATGCCGTTGCGCTCCGTGAAGATATATTCCTTCATCTTCGGGTTCCAGCGGCGGGTCTGATGGCCGAAATGTACACCGGCCTCCAACAGTTGCTTCATGGAAATCACGGACATGTTAAGTAACCTCCTCGTTCTTTTCTTCCCGATGTTTCTGCTTCTCCGGTAACCCATCTCTGGGCACGAGCCGAAAAATCCGCATCGGTGCGTGATACCTCGCGTATTATAGCATAGACGAAATTGCCTATGCAAGGGAAATTATGTGACTTTGTGCGGTTTTTACAGGATTGGAGCAAAAGCATGCACGATAAAACGCGATTATTCGTCATCGTCCTCATCATCACCGTCTGCCATCTCATCGAAAAGTTCAATAAACTCGTTGAACACTTCATCGAGCAATACCGGATTATCGATGCTGACGAAATTTTCACCAGCTTTGTCCTTCACAACCTCCAGTAAAACTACCTCGTCATCACCAACATTCTCTACTTCATCAATCGGCAACAGCGCGGCATAGCGCTTGCCCTCGTAGTCAAAGGTCATGACAAGATCAAATTTGACTGGGGTTCCGTTCTCATCAATAAGCTCAATGATGGTGTTTACTTCTTCCATATTCTCCAACTTTCTGATCCTTGGTCGTTTCATGATTTGGAACATAGGATACCCTGTCATGTATTGCCATGCGCATCCAAATAGCTCTGCAAAATTAATACCGCGGCAACCTTGTCGATGACCTGCTTGCGCTTGTCGCGCCGCATATCTGCCTCAATCAATGTGCGCCTCGCGCTGGCTGTGGTCAGACGCTCATCCTGAAACGCATGATCACCGTCCCATTGCTTGAGCAATTCGTCCGCAAATGCGCGTGTATAGTCCGCCTGAATACCATAGCTGCCATCCATATTGCGCGGCATGCCGAAGACGAGCTTTACGGGCTTATATCCATTTGCCAGTTTGATTAAGTAATCGACGTCCTTTTGCAGATCATCGGTTCGGTGGTAGGTTTCAATCCCCTGCGCTGTAATGCCGAGCGGATCGCTGACGGCGACGCCAATGCGCCTCTCGCCAATGTCAAACGCGAGAATACGAAGCATGCGCTTTATTTCCTTTCCACATACGCGCGTACAAGCTCTTCCAGGAGCTCGTCGCGTTCAACGCGAGAAATCAGATATCGCGCATTGTTATAGCTGGTTATATAGGTCGGGTCGCCTGAAAGCAGGTAGCCTACAATCTGATTGACCGGGTCATACCCCTTTTCGCGCATCGAATCGTACACACTGATGAGCGTGTCCTTTGGGCTACGTTTTTCTCTGGGAATTTCAAATTGCTGTGTATCTCTTCTATCATCCATTTGAGTTCACCTCAAGCCGATTATAACAAAAATGCGCTCAAGAAGATAGCAAAATGCAAAACTGTTACGGAGTTTGCCGTTCGTTCACATTGTGCACAATGCGTTGTTTCTTCAACATCATGTTGCGCAAGATAAATTGAATACAAAGAGCGCCCGCTTTTTCGGCAGGCGCTCTCGATAGATTGCAGAAATTACTTGACTATTTCCTGCGTCATTTCGTTTTCGACACCGGCATCTTCCACCTGCGCAATTGCGCCGCGGGCAAAGACGAGCTTGACCTTATCAGGCCCGACGAGCAGAATTACGGTGTCTTCTTTGATGCTGCCGATGGTGCCGTAGATGCCGCCAATGGTGCGGACGCGGTCGCCAGCCTTCAGGCTGGAAAGCATGTCCTTAACCTTCTTGTCGCGGCGGCGCTGCGGGATGATCATGATAGCGAACATCGCAACCATGAGAACGATCAGCAGACCGTAGCTGCTGAAAAAGCTGGAAAGACCGGAGGTAAAACTTGCGCTCATATTTTAAAAACCTATATCCTTTCTGAATTCAAACTCAGTCTATCGTATTCCGTATTTCGCGTCAAGGGCTTCGATTGTGTCAATTAAGTAAAACATAGCATGGGGGCTACGATTCGGCACGAAATCGTATACAAAACGGGAAAAGGAGCGAACATACGCTCCTTTTACTGTATGCTTGTGCGGTTATTTCACTGCGTCGCGCTTTTTTACGTAGTCTTCAATCGCTGCTTTTACCGCTTCTTCAGCCAACACACTACAGTGAATCTTTGCCGGGGGCAAACCCTCAAGTGCTTCCACAACAGCAGCGTTGGTGATCTTGAGCGCTTCATCGACGCTCTTCCCTTTGATCATCTCGGTTGCCATAGAGCTGGTTGCAACCG
>JAEWYV010000086.1 GCA_023458615.1 Bacillota bacterium | reverse complement strand
AACAACGCGTTTTCGGTGGAGCAGCTGCTCATCAAGCGCCTGATGGACATTGCTTTTTCGCTCATCGGCATTATACTTACAAGCCCGATCATGCTTATCGCCGCGATTATCATCAAGTTGCAGGACGGCGGCCCGGTGTTGTTTAAACAGGTTCGTTATACGCGAAACTATGAGCGCTTTACACTCATGAAGTTCCGAAGCATGATTGAGGACGCGGAGAAAAACGGCGCGCAATTTACAAAGCCGGGGGACGACCGCATCACGCCGTTTGGCCGATTTATGCGCGCGACGCGCATCGACGAACTGCCGCAGTTTTTCAATATCCTCTCTGGCGAAATGTCCCTGGTTGGACCGCGCGCGGAGCGGATTGAAAACGTTGATTTTTACTGCGAGCGCATGCCGGAGTTCCGCTATCGCATGAAGGTGAAGGCGGGGTTGACGGGATATGCGCAGATCTATGGAAAATACAACACCAACTTTGAAGACAAGCTCAAGCTGGACATGCTCTATATTGAGAATTGCTCGTTGATGCACGACCTGCAGTTGCTTTTTATGACGATAAAGGTCGTCTTCATGCCGGAGAGTACGGAGGGGTTTGACATTACCTCTCTGCAGGATTTTGACCAGAATTGTGATTCATGCGAGGTGCCCTTTGCGCCACTCGTTGATCAAGACGAGTTGAGCAGTCTAGAGAAGAACCCCGCATCCCGCATGGCGAGCGAACCGACAGCAGAACGGAGTGGAACGCGTATGAAAGGCATTATTCTTGCCGGAGGCAGAGGCACACGCCTTTACCCAAGCACCAAGGCCGTCAGCAAACAACTACTGCCCGTCTATGACAAACCGCTGATCTATTATCCGCTCTCGGTGCTCATGCTAGCATCGATTAAGGACGTACTCATCATCTCCACCCCGGAGGATACCCCCGTCTACGAGCGCCTGCTCGGCACAGGGGAACGCCTTGGCATGCGCTTTGTCTACAAGGTGCAGGAGCAGCCGCGGGGGCTAGCGGATGCATTTCTGCTCGGTGAGGAGTTCATCGGCGACGATTCGGTCTGCCTCATTCTCGGCGACAACGTGTTTTACGGGCAGGATTTAACGGCAACGATGAATGCCGCGATGAAGCGCGAGAGCGGAGCCACGATATTTGGTTATCCGGTTAAAGATGCGCGCTCGTTTGGCGTTGTGGAGTTTGATGAGGAGAAGCGCGTGCTGAGTATTGAGGAAAAGCCGGAGCATCCAAAATCCAACTATGCCGTGCCTGGCCTTTACTTTTATGACAACCGCGTGGTGGAGATCGCAAAGCATGTTCGCCCCTCTGCGCGCGGCGAGATCGAGATAACTTCCGTCAACAATGCATATCTGACGCTGGGCGAGCTACATGTGGAGCTGCTTGGGCGCGGTATGGCATGGCTGGACACCGGATCACCCGAGGGCATGCTCAAGGCTGCCGAATATGTTGAGGCGGTGCAATCGCGTCAGGGATTCTATATCTCCTGCATTGAGGAGATTGCGTGGCGGCGTGGTTTTATCACCACGGAGCAACTCAAATCCCTCGGCGAGGAACTGAAGATGACGGAGTATGGACAATACCTGCTCGCGCTGGCGAAGGAGGGAAAATAATGCAGATTCTCGTAACCGGAGGGGCTGGGTTCATCGGCGGCAACTTCATTCGCTGGATGCGCGCGCATGCGCCGGAACACCTTCTTGTCAATGTGGACACATTGACCTATGCAGGTAATCTGGAGAGCTTGAGTGATATTCCGGAGGATGACCACTATCGCTTTGTGCGTGCGGATATTCGTGACCGGGCGAAGATGGATGCAATCTTTTCGGAATACGACATTACGCATGTGGTGAACTTTGCTGCGGAATCCCATGTTGACCGCAGCATTGTTGACCCCGAAATCTTTTTGAGCACCAATATTATCGGCACACAGGCGCTGCTGGATACCGCGAAAAATCACTGGAAGGTGGCGCCGGAGGATAAATACAGCCGTGAATTTCGCTTAGGGGTGAAGTTCTTGCAGGTATCCACGGACGAGGTGTATGGCGCACTGGGCAAAGAGGGGAAATTCAGCGAGGCCACACCGCTCTCCCCAAACAGTCCGTATTCCGCGGCAAAAGCAAGCGCAGATCTGGTCTGCCGCGCATATGCGGAGACATTTGGTCTGCCGCTGAATATCACACGCTGCTCCAATAATTATGGCCCCTATCAGTTTCCGGAAAAGCTCATCCCGCTCATGATTCACAACTGCATGCAGGGAAAGTCTCTGCCGGTCTATGGGGATGGCATGCAGATTCGCGATTGGCTGCATGTGAGTGACCATTGCAGCGCGATCTATACCGTGCTCATGCGCGGTGCGCAGGGCGAGGTTTATAACATCGGCGGGGATAATGAGCGCGCGAATATTGACATCGTCAAGCACATCATCCGCACGCTTGGCGCGGAGGAGACGCTTATAACCTACGTCAAGGATCGTCCTGGGCACGATCGTCGCTATGCGATTGACAACACAAAGATCACGACCCAGCTGGGCTGGTCGCCCGCCTATACCTTCGAGCAGGGGATGGACGAAACGATTGCATGGTATCAAGTGCATACTGAATGGATGGAGCATGTGCTCTCCGGCGAATATGCGGAATATTACGAGCGGATGTATGCGCCGTCGTTTCACAAACCGCAGAATTGACCCAAAGACCAAGTCGAATATAGGCTTCATGATATCGAAGGGTTAAGACCGGTTATTGTAATTAAATAACGAATCTCTCAAGCGCAAGCACTCGATTACAAGTGGCTTGCGCTTTTTTTGACTCGAAACAGAATGCATAAAACGAGAATGAATAATGTATAAAGGCAATATTTCGGCAAGAATTATGTGACGTGGTTACAATCAAAAGTTTTCGACAAATGTAAAAAACGTTGTGTTTTGCTATCAAACCGGATGAAATGCAGGAAAAATCAATGGGATCAATAGAATTTTGTTACATATGAAATGTTTGGTTGAAATTGTCTAACCATTGGTGTAGTATACAATAAGCAAGTAATCTAATAGCAAGTGAGCGAATAAGCAAGAAAGTTGAAACTGGAGATCCGCAGGCTGTGAAATATAACCTTGTTCCGGAATATATCTCCTGCGTTTTGCTGGCGCTGATAGGCGTCTATATGCTGTGCGACAAAAAAAAGGCTTCGCTAAAGGAAATTACGTTCCAAGTCAGCCTTTGCTTTGCGATTTTGGCCAATATCAACAATATTTTTTCCGTCTACGCAATAGAGCACGGAACCGAGTTACCACTTTATATTAATATCTTCCTGAATACTTTTTACTATTTTGGCGTCGCTTTTATTACGACGATGATCTCACTGACCACCTATATGACCATGTTTGAGGGAAGATATGAGGCGCGCCGACTCAAGCAAGCAATTGTATGGTCCTTTACCTTGTTTATATTGGAAGTTGTGCTGATCGCGTCAAACCTTGCCACTGGATGGTTGTTTTATTATGATGAAGCACATATCTATCACAAAGGTCCGCTCAACGCAGTCGGCATTGCGTTTCTAGCGATCGCTATCCTTAATGTTCTCTTCTTTGGGCTCATTGAGCGCAAGCGCGTCAAGAAATCCTTCCGGCTGACGCTCTACACGCTACCAGCAATTGGCATTGTGTTTGGTATTGTACAGTCCATTATGGACACAACGATTCTGACGGGCACGATCATAGCCTACACGTTGCTGGCGTTGTTTATCACGGGACAGCAGCAGCGCGCCCGGATTGACGCGCTGACAGAGTTATCCAATCGCGAGGCGTTTTTTAACGATATCAGCACACTCTGCAAAAAGAATGTTCCATTTCAGATTATCATTATCGGCTTAAAAAACTTCAAACAGATCAATGGAAAATTCGGTCAGCGGACGGGTGATTTACTCTTGCGTGAGGTTGCTCTGTTCCTATCCCATCTGGAGCTTCGCGCGACGCCCTACCGCTCGTCCGGTGTGCAATTTACGCTCGTGGCAACCAAGATGGCAAAGAGCGAGTATGAAGCGATGTTTTGCAGCATTATTGACCGCTTCTCCAATCGCTGGGAAACAGAACATGGATCAACGGAACTGCACGCGATTTTTGCCGACATTCAGTTTCCTGAGCACGCCAGTGGCGTAGATGATGTGATTGCCTCGCTGGAATATGCAACACGACTGGCAAAGCTGGATACCACGGGCAGGCCGGTGCGTTTCTCGGTTCGGCTCAAAAAAGAGTATATGCGGCGAAATTACGTGATGGCGCAGATGGAAAAAGCACTCCGCGAGGATCTGTTCTTCCTGAATATCCAACCGGTCTACGACATTCTCCATCAGCGATTCACCGGCGGCGAGGTGCTCTTGCGCCTTAATGAAGACAACGGACTGCCGATCTCACCGGGGGAGTTCATTCCGATTGCAATCGAGAGTGGAATTGCTACCAAGCTTGGTTTAATGGTCATGGAGAAGGTTTGTCAGTTTTTGCAAGAAAACAGCCATATTGATATTGGCTGGCTTTCCATCAATATCTCCTCACAGCAGGATGAGTTTGATGAAACGGTGCATCATCTGGAGATGTTGTTGGATCAGTATGGGGTTGATCCGGGGCGGATCAAGCTGGAAATCACAGAGATGGTTCTGCTGGATGATTTAGAGCGCGCGCACAAGACAATGGATGAGCTCAACAAGCGCGGCATAGGCGTGTA
>JAEWYV010000085.1 GCA_023458615.1 Bacillota bacterium | reverse complement strand
CGGTCGCTTCCGCCAACCCAGGTGATGTCCTCGTTTACTTTGCGTGTGCAGTACATGCTAAAATGCCCCTTTCGTGTGCCTGTCTATCGTAAAATCAAAATGAAAAACCTAATTTTGTGCCGAGATGAATCCCGAAAAACCGCTGCTCATCTGCTGCGTCCCGTCCGGCAACACCCAAAGCGCCTCCGTATCGGGCAGCGACTCGATCAAGGTCATTCCCTCGTCCAGCGTCATACAGAACAGCCCTGTAGTCAGTGCGTCCGCCAGGCCGGAGTCCTCCGAGATCACCGTGACGGAGTCAAATAATACGGACGGCATGAGCGTAGCAGGGTCGATAATATGGTGATAGCGCTTGCCGTCCACGGTATAAAAGCGTTCATAGGTTCCGCTGGTGACCACATTCTGCCCGGCAACCTGCACCACGCAGAGATTTCCATCGGAATAGGGGTCGCGAATGCCGACCTTCCAGTCGGTTCCGTCCGCACGCGTGCCGATGGAGCAGACATTTCCGCCCACGCTGAGCAGCATGGAGCTTACCCCTGCCGCTTCCATCGCGTCTATTGCCTTTTGTGCGGCATATCCCTTTGCAATAGCCCCAACATCCAGTCGCGCTTCGGGGTCGCTCAGATACAGCGTACCCGCCGCGCGATCCACCACGACGTTATCGATTCTTGTGTGCGCGTTTGCCGCCTGCAAGTCCGCCATCGGCGGCAGGGCGGCGGTCTCCGGCTGTTCAATCCCTGCGTCGCGATAGCTTTGCCAGATCGAAAGGACGCTACCCATGGCGATGTTCATCCTGCCGTTTGTGACTAGATCCATCTTCTGGGCATATTCGACCAAATCCAGTATGGAATCATCCACCAAAACGGGCGCCACGCCCGCATTCTGATTGACGGTGTAGAGGTTGTTCATCCCGTCATACGCGTGGTAGATGTCGTAAAGCTGATGGTAGTGCAGCAACAGCGCATGCAGTTCTTGCATTTGGGCGTTGGCGTGCTGCTCGCTGACATCGTAGACCACAACCGTGGTTACGGTGTCAAACACATCTACAAAAACCTGTTCATAGCGCTTTGGCGTCTTCTCCGCCGCGCAACCATACAGCAGCGCGCAAAGCATCGCCGCGCATAGAGTCAGCGAAATCCATCGTTTCTCGTGCTTCTTCGTGTTATTCTCCCGTTTGGCGCGGCTTATTTACGCGCCTGAATGATCGTTGATATCTGTACGCATTATTCCATGTTTTATTGCGTTTATCAAGTCTTACGTCGATTTTTTACGGCGTCTTTCTGCTCTGTTTCCGCGTCTCTCACCGCCTTTGGATTCAAGCCGCGGAAGGTATATCGCGCGATGAGCCCCGTCAGCGTTCCAGTCACAGCGGCAGCGATGAGCAACACGGGCAAATAGGCTAATATGGCGCGCGTGCCGACCACAAAGACCGCAACCGACATCTGCCCCATGTTATGCGCCAGCGCACCCGCTACACTTACGCCGACGACGCTGAGTCCCTTCATCCGCCGTGCCAGAATCATGACAATCAGGCTGACCACACCGCCGGCCAAGCTATAGAGCATCGCCGCTACACCGCCAAAAAACAGGCCGCTTAAGCCAACCTTGAGGAACATGAGCAGAATCGCGCTGGGAATATCCAGCAGATATAGCGCATAGAGCAGCACCGTGTTGGCAAGACCAAGCTTGACCCCGGGTATGCCGGTCACGGGCAGCAGATGTTCAAAATAGCCCAGCACCAGCGCAACAGCGGTCAGCAGACCGAGTTTTGCGATGGCAGAAGCATTCCAGCGACTCTTCATTGTCCATCCTCCGGTCCGGAGACCTCAACGGACACCGCATTTGGCAGGCAGACAATCCAGCGATCGAGCAGCAGGTCATCCACCGCATGCGGGTCAATGGTGCTGTGGTGCACACAGATTTGATTTTTGCAGGTGGATGATTCCATGCGGACACCGCTCTCGTCAATGACGATGACGTTCACCTTTCCGTCCCCCTGATCGATTGTGATGGTTTGGTACTCATCTGCAGGCACGGTTTGATAAACCTTTTCGCCAACATAGATGGTCACCGTTGCTTCGGGCTGTTTGGGCGCGAGCACGCGTGAGGCGATGAATGCCAACAGCGCAAGCAGCAGCACGCCGCCTATCATCAGCCAATCCTTTTTCTTCATGCGACGCTCCGCCTTTCCCTTAAAAAATTACGATTACATTTATTGTACCATTTTTTTAGCCCTGCTTGCCAGCGGTAACGCCAACAAAAAAGGCCGCCCGAATTTTGACATCGAACAGCCTCCGGGCGGCTAATGCCCCTTGTGCTTGGCTTTCTTCTTGTCCTGCCGCAGTTGAAATTTTCGCTGCTCGTCCGCGAGCCGCTCTAGACGGGAGGTTGTTTTATGCTCCTGCTTGCCCGCCTCATATTGGCTCTTGAGTGCCTGTTGCGCCTTGGTGCCGATTTTATCCCCTGCAACCGCGCGCGCCGCCTGCCGCTGCATTCGCTTAGGATTTGTCGCCGTCTGCGGTTTGAATACCGCCGGAACGGGTTTTGAAAACGTGAGACCGCCAAACCGCTCCAGCACAAACGCCCAAACCTCTGCCTCGCTCGGCTCCGCGCCGAACGTCACCTTTGCGCAGGAATATGCGCCATCCGCATAGCGTTCGCAAACGCCGACCCAAAACGGATCCTCAAAGAAAACCGTAAATGCAATGGTTTCCACATTGCATCCTCCTGTCTGCAGCCCTGTTTTTTGCGCAGGCGGACAACCCCAGGAGGGCAGGTTACTGACGGATATTTCACCGCGCGTGGACTACCAACCACGCCGTGTTTTTCCCGCACAGGCCACGGCAGGATTATAGCACGCCCAATTGCCGGAGGCAATCCGATCCTTGCACAAAGCCCAGCCGTCGTTGTCGCTTTATGATCGATCTACGCCAAAGCAGTGCACACAATGCAAACAATTGCAACATCGTGATTCCGTCGCAGAAAAGCTGTTTTTTCCTGCTATAATAGGAGCAGAAAAACAAACAGGAGGTGTCTCACCAATGAAGGTACTCATGATCGGCGGAACGGGACTATTGGGCAGTCAGGCCGCGCGCGAGCTCATCTCGCACGGGCATAGCGTCCACTCCATCGCCCTGCCGCCGCTTCCCGAAGGCGCGCTCCTGCCTCCGGAAATGACACTGACGCTGGCAAACAGCAACGATATGAGCGACGAAGAGCTCAAAAAGCTCTTTACGGGCATGGATGGGTTCATCTTCGCCGCAGGCGTAGACGAGCGCGTGGAGGGTCCCTCGCCCATCTACGACTTCTTTAAAAAATACAACATCACCCCGCTGGAGCGTCTGCTCCGTCTTGCAAAGGAGAGCGGAGTAAAGCACGCGGTCATCGCCGGTAGCTACTTCTCCTATTTTGCAAAGCAATATCCGGCAATGGAGCTTACCCGCTGGCATCCCTATATCCGCAGCCGCATCGATCAGGAAACCATGGCGCTCTCGTTTGCGGACGACACATTCGATGTCTCCATCCTCGAACTGCCGTATATCTTCGGCGCGCAGAAGGGCAGAAAGCCCGTCTGGGTGTTCCTCGTGGAGATGATTCGCAACATGAAGGGCGCGGTGCTCTATCCACGCGGCGGAACCGCAATGGTCACCGTGCGCCAGGTAGGTCAAGCCTTCGCGGGCGCGCTGGAGCGCGGACGCGGTGGCAACGCCTATCCCATCGGCTGGTTTAACCTCACATGGAGAGAGATGATCGGCATCATGAACAAGTATATGGGCGTGCCAAAGAAGAAGATCATCACGATTCCGACCTGGCTCTTTGCCGCGAGCGCAGGACAGATCGAGAAAAAGCAACGCTCCGC
>JAEWYV010000084.1 GCA_023458615.1 Bacillota bacterium | reverse complement strand
GGCCTCATGAGCAAGACCAACACCATCGGCTTCATCGGCGGCATGGAACTCGACACCACGAAGTCCAAGCTTGCGCACTTTGAGTCCGCAGCCCAGGTCATCAATCCCACCATCAAGGCCGTCTCCGCCTATGCCGGTTCGTTCAACGACACCGCCAAGGGCATGGAGCTTGCAGCTTCCATGATCAATGAAGGCGCAGATGTGTTCTTTGGCGATGCTTCCGCCGTCGACTCCGGCGCACGTCAGGCCATCGACCAGGCTAACGGCGACACCGTCAAGATAATCGACATCGGCCAGCCCGCCGACCTGCTCGGTCAGAACCCCTGCGTTGCTTGCAGCGTCGTCACCGACAACGCCCGCATGATCGCAATCTGCCTCGAAAAGGTTGAGACCGGTGCCTTTGGCAACGACGTTGTCTTCGGCTCGCTGGAGAACGGCGCAGTCTTCCTCGGCAAGTTCAACGACGCCCTCATCGACGCCGCAACGCAGGCGAAGATCGTGGAATACGTCCAGCAGCTGCAGGATGGCACCTTCGGCAAATAAGCCATAGCCTTAAACGGTAACACAAAAGCCCGGCTCCAGTGAGCCGGGCTTTTTCATGCGCCTGCGTTGCTCAGCGATTTACAAAAAACGCCAGGCCAAAGAGCACAACACCAAAGATCGCAATGGCGAGATCCTTGCTCTTTCCGTTTCGAAAGAACAGCACGGAGAAGAGAATGCAGAGCACACTTGGAATCGCGAGACCCAGCAGCCGAGGCATGGTGCTGACCTCTCCAACGTTTCTGCCAAACTGCGTGATGATGGTCTCGGGCAAGATCATCATGCCGAGCACAAACAGCGCCACGGCGATAAAAATGAACACAAACATAACGATACGGCGAGTCTGGATGGATAGCAAGGCGGTGTCCTCCAAATTTTCTATACTTAGGATTGGGTGTTGCGTAAAATTGGGGAAAGAATTATACTCTCCTTCGTAATCATACGCGAAAAGGAGAAAAAAAGAAACATGAACCGCATGATTCCGCTGAAAAAACAAAGTAAGCGCGCACAGCGGGCGCAGCACAATCGAAAGCGAGCCACTTGGGGCGAGATCAATCCCGTCACACGAACGACGGAGAACAAAAAAGCATACAGCAGAAAGAAATCCCCGCGCTGGTACAACGACGACAGCACAGGGATTTTTCTTATGATTGCCTAGCGTTTTGGTGATTCGTAAGCTGACTTACTCGACGGATTCCGCCGCAGCTGCAGCAGTCGCTTCCTCCGGTATCTTGTCATCCAGCGCGCGAATGGCGGGCATAGACATCATCAGCAGCGAGATTCCGATCACAAGTATGCCGGAGATGAGGAACCACGTGTGTACACCGATGACCTCCGCAAACGCGCCAGCTAGCATCAGCCCGATCGGCATGGCGAGCGACATCATGCTCATGGAGAGCGAGAACACGCGCCCTAAGCACTCCGGCGCGATCCGCTCCTGAAACAGAGCGGCCTGCACACCGTGGAACGGCGCGGAGAAACCCATCACCACGCAGAGAATGGCAAAGCCGATGAATCCCGCCTTTGGCAGGAGGCCGGAACCGGCTAGCCCCACACCCATTAGCACAACGGAAAGCCCAAGCGTGAGGATCCGCCGCTTAAAGCCGCCCCAAACACCGAGCACCAACCCGCCAACGAGCATGCCCGCGGAAAAAGCCGTCTCCGCAATTGCCGCATGGGTGGTCGTTCCGCCGAAGTAGCCCATGCTCATGAGCGGAAAGAGCGCGTTGATCGGCATGAATACGAGCATATAGAGCGTGCCGATCCAGAGCATCTGGAAGAGCCCCTTTTCCTCGCGGATGGCTACATAACCGTTCTTCAGGTCTGTAAAAAAGCTCGTCGACCCGGGCAGTTCTGTCTTTGGCGGTTTGGGGATTGCAATCACCGCGACGAACAGCGAGGCAATCACCGCACCCAGCACATCCAGTCCAACAATTGCGGACATAGACCAACGCGCATAGAGCAACGCACCAAGAGCGGGGCTTACGAGGAAGCTGATGGACTGGATGGACGAGCTATAGCCTGTCATCTTGACCAGCTGATCCTCCGGCACGAGCAGAGGCGTAATAGCCGACATGGCGGGCGTGTGAAATGCTGCACCGACGCTGCGCAAAAACAGGATGCCGAGCACAATCCAGATCGGCGGGTCCATCCGGAACGCAACGACGGCGAGCACAACACCCGCGAGCGCAATGAAGAGGTCCGCGCCGATCATCACGAATTTCCGGCTCCAGCGATCCACCCAAACCCCAATAAATGGGCCGAGTACCGCCTGCGGTAGGAAACCAAAGAACGTAGCCAGCGAGAGCACGAGCGCGGAGCCCGTCTTTTCGGTTAAATAGAATATAATCGCCATCTGGAGAATGCCGCTTGTTACCATAGACACAGCTTCTCCTGAGAGGATGGTGAAATATGGCCGTTTCCAGTGTTTTGTTGTCTCTATCATATCTGTTTATTCCTTCCATCGTTCAGAAAACGTACACTTCAGAAAACACGTGTTTCAGAAAACGCACGTTTTAAAACAATTACTTCTGAAAAAATGTTTCAGAAAACAATTGTATTCTATCATATTGCGCGATTTACCCGCGTGATATGGTCACCATAGAAAAACAGCAGGCGAGTGTTTTCCCCCGCCTGCATACGCTACTGCAATTGAGCGCGCGTTGCCATCGCATCGCGCGGGTTTATTGCATCCGTTTCGTCAGGCATGGTAAACAGAGCCAATACGGCAGGTTCTGCTGTTTTCCGTTGCTTAGCGAATGCGGATGTAATACAACATTTTTAGTATCCTTTCAAAAAAACTTAATTCGAGTATAACATTCCGGAGTTGTGTATGCAAGCCTACGCTTCGGCAGAGGAGCCCGTCGTCTTTGCGATGATATTCTGAATCACCTCTCCCGCGAGAATAAGCCCCGCTGTGGAGGGTACGAAGGAAATACTCCCCGGCACCTGACGCCGGATGGTGCACTTTCGCTTGGTGCCCGGCGGGCAAACGCAACCGGTCTTGCAGCTGTTTGCCATGTCCTCGGCGGGTTTAATCGCCTCCTCGCGCGAATACACTACCTTGAGCGCAGGGATGCCGCGTGCCTTGAGTTCCTTTCGCATCACACGCGCGAGCGGGCAGACGGAGGTTTTATAGATGTCCGCAACCTCTAACCGCGTCGGGTCGAGTTTATTGCCTGCGCCCATGCAACTGATGACCGGCGTTCCTGCCGCATGCGCGCGCTCAATGAGCACAAGCTTGCTGGACACGGTGTCAATCGCATCCACGATATAGTCATAGACCGATAGATCAAATTGATCCGCGTTCTCCGCGCCGTAAAAGCAGGCGTGAGCGGTCACAGTGCAGCGCGGGTTGATATCCAGAATGCGCGCCTGCATGACCTCCACCTTTTGCTTGCCGATGGTGGAATGCAGCGCGATCAGCTGGCGATTGATGTTGGTCAGGCAGACCTTGTCGTCGTCAAACAAATCGATTGCGCCGATGCCCGCGCGGGCAATCGCCTCTGCGGTATAGCTGCCTACGCCGCCGACGCCAAAGATGGCGACGCGCGCCGAGGAAAGCGCCTGCATAGCGTCTTTTCCGATGATGATCTCCATGCGGGAGAATTCATTGAGCATGTGGAATAGTCCTTTCGTGCGGCGATATCCAATGCCGACACTCTGGCATCATACCGCCAAACCAAAACCACGTCAACAAGACGGGTCA
>JAEWYV010000083.1 GCA_023458615.1 Bacillota bacterium | reverse complement strand
CCGAACAAACCGAATTGATCTGAAGAATCCTCATACGGCATATTTTAACATATGCGTCATAATGAGGCAATTGCCCGCGGTAGGGCTTTGTACTATAATAGAGACGCGAACCCCAGCAATTCCGCTTGCATATCTTTTCTTACACATCTCGCAAATAGCCAATGCGCATGAGCGCAGACAGTTTGTTTTTCTCTCGAAAGGAGCGCACAAAATGGAGGCAGTCAAAAAAACCGGCGTCAAGGAACCATTTAACCTCTCCAAGCGAATCGAATGGCTCCGGGACTATTATTTTCAGGGCGACAAGCGCGCCTGGAACAACGAATTCAGCACTTTTACCACCGGCACACCCTGGGACGAGGTGTTCGATGAAACCTCGTTTTTAATCGTGCCGGAGGTTTATTCGTTTTTACCAACATTTCGTAGATCCTTCCAATTATCCGCGCATACCATCACACCGCCCAAGGGGTTCTATTCACTTTCCCTGCCGGAACGACGCGCTTGGATCATCAAGGAAGCGATTGTCAATCGCGTCCCGCAGGAATTATTGCCAGGCGATCTCATCGCGGGCGGGCGCTTCAACGTCATGGCCTCCCGTTGCTGGAACAAGACCGAAACCAAGGCGCGAAACGAAGCAATGTTGGGCAAGGCCGGCATCCGAAAAGCGACACTTGAATTTCAAGATCGCGGCTACGGCAACTGCGGTGCGACCAGCGGACACCTGATTCCGGACTATGCACGCGTGCTGCAAATCGGTTTTTCCGGCATAAAATCAGAAATTCAAGCTCACTATGACGCGCTCCCGCTCGGCGACAAGATGGGCGCCAAGGGCGGACAACTGCGTGGCATGCTGCTCAGCTGTGATACCCCAATCGAACTCGCGGGAAAATATGCCGTGCTCTGCGAGACGCAGGCCAATAGCGAAGCGGATGAAGCGAGAAAAATCGAGCTGCTCGCCATGCGCGATGTGCTGCGGCGTGTGCCGAACGCGCCCGCAGGAAACTTCCACGAGGCGATCCAGTCGCTTTGGCTGACGCACATGCTCGTGCTCACCGACGAGAACTATCCCGGCGCTGGTGTTTCCTTCGGGCGCATCGATCAGTATCTGCTGCCCTATTGGGAGGAATCGATTCGTCAGGGCATGGATCGCGAATTTGGAAAAGAACTGCTCAAGTGCTTCTGGATGCACTGCAATTATGCCTATGACGCGATGATTCAAACGGGCAATCAAGGCATCACTGCGGGCTATGGTCAGCTCTTTAACCTTTCCGGCATGGGAAAAGGCGGGGTCGATCTGACCAACGAGCTAACCTGGGTGTTTCTTGAGGTCATCGACGAGATGAGCCCGATTCTAGAGCCCAAGCCAAATGTGCGGCTGCACCAGAATTCGCCGGAAGCGCTGCTCGACAAGGTTGTAGACATGATCTCCACGAGTCAGGGCGCGCCATTTTTGCTCAACTTTGATGAGCGCTCCATGGCGGGCATGCTCGAAGAGGCCAAACGCGCGCATGTGGAACACCTGATCAACGAGGATAACGTGTTCGACTATGCGTCCGTTGGATGTTTGGAGAACACCATGTGCGGCAACGACCGCTCTGCAACGGTGGACTGCAACCCGAACCTCGTGAAGGCCGTCGAGCTCACCCTCGGCAACGGGCAGGATTTGATCACCTATACCGACGCGCTCTGGGGCAAGCCCTATCCCGCGGAAACCAGCGCGCCAAAAACGGGCGACCCGCGCGCGTTTGCGAACTTTGAGGCGTTTTACGGGGCATTTCTGACCCAGCTCACCTATGTCATTGAGCGCATGGTTGCGCTATATGAGCGCTCCACCGCGCTAAGAGCAAGCTATGCCCCAACCCCTTACTTAAGCTGTCTCGTGCGCGGCTGTGCCGAGTCCGGTCGGGACTGTACGCAGGGCGGCGCGGAGCTTTCATTTGTTACCGTCGAGGGTGTCACCTTCGCGACAACGGTTGACTCGCTCCTCGCAATCCGGTATCTTGTGTATGATAAAAAAATCTGCACGATGGATACCCTAATCCACGCGCTTCAGGCGAATTGGAAGGGTTACGAGATTTTGCAGGCGCAGGCGAAGAACCGCGCGCCGAAATATGGACGGGACGACGACGCGGCGGACACACTCGCCGCAAGGCTGATGAAGGATTGGTCGGATATCGTCTGGCGCTATCAAACCAAGAGCACTAAAGCGCAGTTCCGCCCCGGCATGCTCAGCTGGAACTATTGGATCGGTTCCGGATTCATCCTCTCCGCAACTGCGGACGGGCGCGCGCGTGGGCAGTTCCTCAGCAACGCCATCTGCCCCGTCAACGGTGCGGATACAAACGGACCAACGGGCAACACCAATTCGGTCGGCAAGGCGCTCGGCGGGCGGGACGAATACGGCAACATTCAAAACCTGCTGCCTAACGGCGCAAGCCATACCATCACGCTCTCTCCATCATTAATGAGAGATCACGAGCGGCGCGCAAAGCTAAAGGCGTTTTTGCGCGGTTATATTCAAAACGGCGGCACTGCGCTCCAAATCAACATTCTCGACGCGGAAACGCTCAAGGACGCGCAGAAACATCCGGAAAACTACAGAAACCTGCTGGTTCGCATCACGGGCTATAATGCTTACTTTACGAGCATCGGCAGGGAGCTGCAAAACGAAATTATTGCAAGGGAAAGTCACAACCGGTATTGATATGACAAAAATTCGATATCTCGATATTCAGCGTATGTCCAGCGAGGATGGCCCCGGACTTCGAACAACGATCTTCCTCAAGGGTTGCTCGCTTGCCTGCGCATGGTGCCATAATCCCGAGAGCATTGCAAAGAAATTACAGGTACACTGGGTCGGCTCGCGCTGCATCAGTTGCGGCAGTTGCGACGGCGTTTGCCCGAACAGTGCGTTGACCCGCGATGACACCGGCGTGCATATCGACCGCCGCCTTTGCACGGGCTGCTGCAATTGCGTTGCCGCCTGCCCCACGCTTGCGCTGGAATGCAAAGGCATCGACGCCGAGCCGGAGGAACTCTGCCGTGAGCTTGTGAAGGATCGAGCCTATTTCGGGCGCGACGGCGGCGTTACTCTCTCCGGCGGCGAAGCGCTCTTACAGGAGGGCGCAGTCGAGCTGCTTCGCCTGCTCAAGCAGGAAGGAATTCAAACAGCAGTTGACACCTGCGGGATGGTATTTACGGAACAGTTGCAAGCCGCACTGCCGTATACCGATATTCTGCTGTATGATCTCAAGATCATGAACGACGCGGAGCACCAGCGCTGGACCGGGCGCTCCAATGCGATGATTCTGCGCAATCTCGGCGTCGCCGCGCTCTGGGCCAAGGGCAACGGCAGACTCTGGATTCGTACCCCGATCATCCCCGGCGCGACAGATTCGGACGAGAACATCTATGCCATCGGTGACCGGATCAACGCCATCGGCGGAGCGGAACGCTGGGAGCTCTGTGCGTTTAACAACCTCTGCACGGACAAATATAAGCGGCTGGACATCGACTGGGCATTTCAAAACACGCCGCTGGTTTCCCGGCGGCACATGGAGCACTTGCTCGCAGTTGCAAAAAGCACCAACGCCTGCGAGGACATCCGCGCGACGGGCGCGCTCGACGAAGAGGGATAATAACGATGAAACCTTCGTATTATGACCGTTTGAACGATGCCGCGATTCGCATGATGGATTGCGACAGCAAGGTTGGCGTACTCGCAACCGAGGACGAGAACGGCTACCCGCATCTATCGTTCATTTCATCCATTCAAGCGCTGGATGAGCATGCGCTGACATTCGGCCAATTCTCCGCGGGCTTGAGCAAGCGGTTTATCATGGATCGCCCGCGTGTCGGATTTCTTGCGCTGAGTGCGGACAAACGCTATCTAGTGGGCAATGCAATATATACCCACAGCGCAAACACGGGAAAAGAATTTGATCTGTATAACAATAAGCCGCTCTTTCGCTATAACTCTTATATGGGATTCTATCGCATTTTCTATCTCAACCTGGAGCGCGTCAGCGCAGTGAAGCCGCTTCCTATGGGCGCTATCGTTCTGGGCGCGATTCTCTCACGTATCAAGGCGTTGTTTGTTAAAAAGAGCGAGAAAAACGCGCTGCCCTACGTCGGGCAACAGCTATTTTCGCAGTTGGACTCGCTGAAATTTCTCTGCTACTATGACAATACGGATCACGCAGTCCTGATACCGGTTGTCCAGGCAACCAGCGCAGGATCGGACCGCATCACGCTCAGCGGCATTCCCTACGGCAAAGCACTGCGCCAAATCCCCGAAAACGCAAAGGCCGCTATCCTCTGCCTCAACCTGAAGATGGAGAGTGTACTGGTCAAAGGACGATATGCAAATGGAATTTTAGAGATCGAGCAGGTCTATAACTCCATGCCGCCCAAGATGGAATACGTCTACCCGCGCAGCGAGACGATTGAGCCCATTCGCACCTTCTAAAAAATCAAGCATAACGCCAAAGCGGAGGAATGCATTCCCCCGCTTTTATTCTTAGTTTGCCTTATGCGTTTTGTTGTAGGTATCGCGCGATGGTATACAGAAACTCCTTATTGCCCGGCGGATATTTCCCGCGGTTAATGAAGAGCTGATCGAGCCGCTTCTGGTTGCCAAAGTTCCAGATCGCTTTGATCTCTTCGCGAACATTTCGCTCAATCCGCGCGGGCTTCGTGTTGCAGCGCTCCGCCACTTTCGGATACAGTACGCGCGTGGTGCTGGTCACCTGCTCCTCCTGCATAATCAGTTCCAGCGTGATCGCCATTTGCACATACCC
>JAEWYV010000082.1 GCA_023458615.1 Bacillota bacterium | reverse complement strand
ACGAACTCACCGGGCTGATGAATCGGCGCATGCTGTTTGACCGCTATGATCTTGTGGTTGTTGAGTGCGAGGAAAGTAAGCGCAGCTTGGCCTGCGCCGTGCTGGATATTGACGATTACAAGCAGTTCAACGACACCTATGGTCACCCGGAGGGGGACGAGTTGCTCCGCCGTATCGGTGCTGCCCTGCGCGAATTCCATGCACAAACTGGCATTGACATCGGCCGAATCGGCGGAGAGGAGTTCCTCGCGGTATGGCCGGAGGAGAGTCTGGAGCAGTGCGAACAGGTGGCGGAGCATCTACGCACGGCGATAGAGCACATGGATATCCCGCATACGGGTGCGACGACGCATGGTCGCGTGACATTGAGCGTTGGCCTTTGCCTGCTGCCTAGCGCAATGGCGCGCAGTGCCTATTTTTATGCGGATAAGGCGCTCTATCGCGCGAAGGATGCGGGTAAGAATTGCTGCTGTTTCTATGATCCTGTTGGTGCAAATTATCGTATTGTCAACTGTCACACAGAAGCAACATCCGAGAAAAAAACGCAGATTCGATCGGCTCGTTGAATGCCCGCCAAGCAGCAGCGCCTCCCGTCAAGGAGGTGCTGCTTTTTATACTCCGAAAGGATTATTGCGGAATGGTCACGGTGATGGTCGTGCCTTCGCGGGGGCGGCTGTAGGCACGGGCGCTGCCTCCGTGCGCCTCGGCAATTGCGAGGACGATGGAGAGACCAAGCCCCATGCCGCCGGTTGCGCGGGCACGCGCCCGATCGACGCGGTAAAACCGCTCAAACACATGTGCACAATCCTCCTGCGACATGCCAACGCCATTGTCGCGCACCTGGAGAACAGCTTGCCCGTCATGACGCAGATAGCAAAGCGAAATCTCACCGCCGGATGGTGTATATTTCACGCTGTTGTCGATGAGCGCGCGCAAAAGCTGCTTGATCATCTGCCGATCGGCGATGAGGGTTTCGCTGTCGTCGACCTGGATTTGATACCGATGTGCGGGATCGATAAGCGCCTGCTCCTCGGTCAACTCTTCCAGCAACATGCGTATGGAGAATGGCGCTATGTTGAGACGGGACTGTGCATGGTCGCTTCGTGCCAGAAACAGAAGATTTTCCACCAGATCGTTCATATAAGCGGTCTGCTTTTCCAGCGCGCGGATGCTGTCCTGCAGGACGGTTTTATCCTCGCTGCCCCAGCGGGAGAGCAGATCGACATTGCCCTGCACAATGGCGAGCGGGGTGCGCAGTTCGTGGGAAACGTCCGCAACGAACCTGCCCTGCTGACGATAGGCGGCGGAGACGCGATCCAGCATGCCGTTGATGGTCAGCGCGAGGCTTTTGAGCTCGTCGTCCGCTTCCGGCACATCCAACCGCGCATCCAGCGTCGCGCTGCCAATCTGGTTGGCGGCGGATATCATCTGCCCGATCGGGGCGAGCATGCGGCGGCTTGCGCGCTGGCTGACGAGCAGCGCAATCAATGCGCCAGCAACATTTGCGCCAAGCAACAGAAATCCTAATAACTTGAGAAAGGCGGTCTCACTTGCCATGTTATAGACAAGGTTGAGTCTGCCATAGTTCGTTTCGTGTTCGGTGACGGGCTGGGAAACGCGAAGCATCAGCGCGTTTTGATACAGGAACGGTTCTGGCGAGCGTCCGGATTTATGCCGCATATGATCCGGCAAAGGAAAATTCAGCACGCGGTTGATGAGAGTTCCGTCGTTGTCGTAGATGAAGATTGAGAGGTTGGGATCAACGTTTAACTCGCTGAGCAATTCGGGGCTGTCCAGCGCCTCGCCTTCCCGGATCTCTTCCACCATATTATCGCTGATGAGCTGCATGGTGTTGACAAGATGATCCCATTGTTTCTGCAATAGAAAACGGTAGGCAAGCAAAAACACACCCACCGAGAGCAGAAAAAAGATTGCGGAAAACAGCGCCGCATACACCTTGGTGAGACGGTTGGTGAGCTTACTCCTTGCGCGTTTTATCCCGTATGACATAGCCGATCCCTCGCACCGTTTCTATGATTTTGCTCTCGTCCGTGTCGTGTATGCGGTTTCGCACATAGCGCACATAGACATCCACCACATTGCTGTTGCCCGCATAGGAATAGCCCCAAACCTGACTGAGGATCTGATCCCGTGTGAGCACGATATCCCGGTTGCGCAAGAGGTACTCCAACAGGTCATATTGCGTTTTGGTGAGTTCGATCAACTCGTCCGCGCGGGTCACCTGACGGGACGCAAGCGAGAGCGTTAGATCACCGAGCGAAAGCACCTCTGCCGCTGCGCCCTGCGAGGCGGGGTCCGCGTTTCGCAGCACCATGCGGATGCGCGCAAGCAGTTCTTCAATGTGAAACGGCTTGGTGATGTAATCGTTGGCCCCGGTGTCGAGCCCGTTTACCTTTTCCATAACCGCGTCCCGCGCGGTGATGAGGATGACGGGCACACTGCTTTCCTTCCGCAGGCGGCGTAGCACTTCAATGCCGTTGAGCTCGGGCAGCATGACATCCAGCAGCACCAGATCAAACCCACCGGAGAGCGCCTGCTCAAGGCCGCTTCTGCCGTCCGCGCGGTTCTCCACGAGATAACCTTCGTGCTGCAGCTCCAGCGTGAGGAACCGGACAATCTCCGCCTCGTCTTCTACAATCAAAATGCGCATTCTGCCTAGCATCCTTCCTCATAAAACGGCACCGCGCCCGCGCCGTTTTACAGATGATCCCGTTTGATGCGACCAAACGATGGCGCGGCTGGCTTCTGCTCCCATTATATCTTTTTTACGTATTCCTACAATTAGGATTGCATGAGAATTTGCCATCTTTTCCGGTAAAAGCCGCCTGATGGCAAATATCGTGAAGGGCTTGCACAATGCCTGAGCCTAAATATCATGATATTCTCATGGTTCATAAGCGATATTCTCATTGCAAGCCATTATGATAGGGGGCAGTTTCAGCGGGAGAGGAGCGCAATTCAATCGTATGGAGTCAGAAAAAGGACACAACGGGCTATCCGGTGTACTCGTGATTGTACGCGACGGGCTCATTTTTTTACTTTTCGTGCTTTCGGTTTTGTTATTTTCTATTCTATCATCGGGGAGTAAAGCGAGTGCGCTTGCGGAAACACAACCGCTTCAAACGCCGCAACCCGACAGCTTGGCAAAAGAACCGGGCGTGGTGCCGCAATCTGCGATGGTATTGGCCACACCGGAAACGCCGGAGAACTCGATCAATCCCGAGGAGACGGCAGCGCCGCAGGCTACGGCAGCGCCCAGTTCTGCGTTAACGCAGAGTCCGGTAGCGGCAGGGGATTTTTCCGCTACGTTTCCTGCCAGCGACACGGGAGCAAACGCATGGTTGAGTCATCAGGATGATAATTTGCGCATTGCAATCAACAAGGTGCAGGCCGACGGAGTGACATATTTTGTTGCGGATGTTTGGGTGAAACAGATGGATGAATTGAAGGCAGCGTTTGCGGAAAACTCCTATGGGCACGGTGGGCATGAAATGCCGATCAAGATAGCCGACGAGCAGAAGGCTGTGTTTGCCGTTACAGGGGATTATTACGGCGCGCGAAAAGAGGGTGTGGTCATTCGAAACGGGGAGCTCTACCGCGACGTGATGAGCAACGATGTCTGCATTCTGCGGCGTGACGGAACGCTGGAGGTTTATCAAAAGGGTGACATTTCAACGGTGAACTATTTGGACGACTCTATCTGGCAGGCCTGGGCTTTTGGCCCTGCACTGGTGAAGGATGGGACGGTCTGTGACACCTCCGGCAGCAAGATCAAGGTGAAAAATCCGCGTTGTGCGATCGGCTATTATGCTCCGGGACACTACTGCTTCATCGTGGTGGATGGCCGTCAAAAGGGATATTCGGAGGGTATGACGCTGGACGAACTGGCAAACACATTTGCCGCCCTGGGTTGCAAGGCTGCCTATAATCTGGACGGCGGGGCAACAGCGGCAATGGTGTTTGAAGGTGCACTGGTGAATCAGCCGACAAACGGCGGAAGGGGATCCAGCGATATCATCTGCTTTTAACAGAGCAAACGGACATCGAGACGGACAAAAATGGGGGAATACTCATGCAGACAAAGCGGCATATCTGGGCGTTTTTTGCACATGCGGCCATCATTATCGGTATGATGCTGATTGCGTTTTTTACCATGGATCTATTTCAACCTGCGATGCAGATTCTAACCGGCGCTTTGGGAAAATGGCTTGTCTTAAGTCTGGCCCTTGTAGCGGTCGTAAACGGAATATTTTCAGCGAAATGGCTCTTTCTTCAGCAAAAAAGGCGGATGCAAAAGCAAGGGGCGCAGACGCATGGGCATGATCGAATCATGGTTCACCGGGAGAAGGGTTAACCCCGACAACCAAAGACAACAAACCGCATCCACCCTCATATTGGCGAATAGGCAGAATTTGATAGAATGGCAAAAGGAGGATTCTGACCGATGCGCTATGGATATTTTGACGACAAAAACCGAGAATATGTAATCGACCGGGTGGATACGCCCGTCTCCTGGACAAACTATATTGGGATCAAAAACATGTGCGGTGTGCTCAACCAGACCGCTGGGGGCTATCTCTTCAGCGGGTCAAGCGAGTATCACCGCATCACGCGTTTTCGCGCGAACGGCGTGCCAATGGACTTTCCCGGACACTACGTCTATCTACGGGATGACGCGGACGGTGATTTCTGGAGCGTCAGTTGGCAACCGGTGGGCAAACCGCTGGATCAGGCGAAGTACAGCTGTCGCCACGGGCTCTCCTACAGCAAATATTTCTGCGACTATCGCGAAATCCACGCCGAGCAGACGCTGTTTGTTGCAGAGGATGATCCGGTGGAGATTTGGGATGTTACGCTCCGCAACGACAGCCGCAGAACGCGCAAACTCTCTGCGTTTTCCTACTGTGAATTTTCATTTCACCAGATCGACATGGACAACCGTAACTTCCAGATGAGCCTCTATGCGGCCGGGTCGCGCTATGCAGAGGGCGTGATTGAACACGACCTGTATTATGAAGAGCTGGACGGCTTTCAATTTTTTACCGCGGACTTCTCGCCGGATGGTTACGACTGTCTGCGGGATTCGTTCATCGGCCCCTATCGCACGGAGCGAAATCCGGTTGCGGTGGAGCGCGGCGCTTGCTCCGGCAGTGCAGAACTCGGTGGCAACCACTGCGGTTCTCTGATGAAGCAACTTACACTCGCCCCGGGCGAGAGCGTGCGGCTGATCTTCCTTCTCGGCGAAGGCGGCGTGGCGGAAGGCAAAGCGATGCGCAAAAAATACGGCAGCGCGGCTGCGGTGGATGAGCAGTTCGCAAAACTCCGCCGATTCTGGGACGAAAAATTAAACCGCCTGCAAATCGAAACCCCGAACGCGGGCATGAACGCGCTCATCAACATTTGGACGCTCTACCAGAGCGAGATTAATGTAATCTTCTCCCGCTTCTCCTCGTTTATCGAGGTGGGCGGTCGGACGGGACTCGGCTATCGGGATACCGCGCAGGATGCGATGTGCGTGCCGCACAGCAACCCCGAAAAGTGCCGCCAGCGGATGATTGAGCTCCTTCGCGCGGAAACAAAGGCGGGCTACGGCCTGCATCTTTTTGAGCCGCGTTGGTTTGAGCCGGAGCAAAAAAAGCAGACCTTCCGCTCGCCAACCGTAATCCCAACGCCGGATCGGGCAAGCATTGTACACGGACTCAAGGATGCCTGCTCGGACGACGCGCTCTGGCTCGTCGCCGCCGTGGCGCAGTATATCAAAGAAACGGGCGATCTTTCGTTTGCCGCGGAATCGGTTACCTATGCCGACGGTGGGGAGGAGAGCGTCTACGACCACCTCAAACGCGTCCTCAATTTTTCGGCGGAACAGGTAGGGCAAAACGGCATCTGCAAGGGCCTCCGCGCGGACTGGAACGACTGCCTTAACCTTGGTGGCGGCGAGAGCGCGATGGTGAGTTTTCTTCATCACTGGGCACTCATGCAGTTTGTTCCGCTTGCCCAAAAGCTGGGCTTTGCGGACGATGCGACGCTATATGAAGCGATGGCGCAGAAAGTGAAGGAAACCTGCGAGCGCGTCCTCTGGGACGGGGATTGGTATATCCGCGGCATCACGGCGGATAACCGCAAAATCGGCACCCATACGGATGAAGAAGGCAAGGTGCATCTGGAAAGCAATGCATGGGCGGTGCTCTCCGGCGTTGCCTCCCAAGAACGCGGTGAGCGTGCCCTTGCGGCGGTGAAGGAGTATCTATTTACCCCGTATGGTATTATGCTCAATGCGCCGCCATATACCAAACCGGACGACGGCATCGGCTTCGTCACCCGCGTCTATCCGGGGTTGAAGGAGAACGGCGCGATCTTTTCGCACCCCAACCCCTGGGCGTGGGGCGCGGCCTCCGCGCTCGGCGACGGGGAGAGCGCGATGGCGTTTTATGATGCGTTGTGCCCCTACAACCAAAATGATAAGATAGAGATACGACAGGCGGAGCCCTATGTCTACTGTCAGTTTGTGGTGGGCAAGGCGCATACGGCGTTCGGGCGCGCGCGGCACCCGTTTATGACGGGGTCGGCCGGCTGGTCCTATTTTGCGGCGACGGAATACATCCTCGGCATCCGGCCGGACTATGACCGGCTGATCGTCGATCCGGTGATTCCAAGGGACTGGAAAGCGTTTTCGCTCCGGCGCGTCTGGCGCGGTGCAACCTATGACATCCAAGTTTCCAATCCAAACGCTGTTTCGCGCGGGGTAAAGAGCATCCGCGTGGACGGCGTGCCGGTGGAGGCCATACCGCCCATTCCGGCGGGCGGCAGCTGCCGCGTGGAGGTGGAACTCGGATAGCAGATTTGCAGGCTTCGGTGTATTCCGGAGCCTGTGCTATCGTTCGGAGAATAGAAGGGGGAATGGTGCGATGACGGAGCGGACAGGGCGGGGAATCTCACTCAAACACGGGTTGATTGCGCTCATCGGGGTTTGCTGGGTCTTGCCCGTGTTGCTGATTTTAACCCTGTCGGGATACTTTATTCGCAATAACCTCCAGAGTCGGATTGACGATACCATTGATACCAGCGTGACCAACGCGCTGGATCTCACCAAGGCGGGCATCAATTCCGCGCTCGCCGCCTCCCGCGCAGCGAGCTATGACAACGTGATCCAGCGCGCTTGGGAGCAGTTTCGCGAGGATGCGGACGGCGTTGCACTCTATGCCAGCGTGACGGAGTATCTCTCCCAGCAATATTCCTACGATGAGAACTTCCGCGGCGTCATGCTCTATTTCGTCTCGCGTCCGGGCACGGTCTATTACGCGAGCAACCGATCCAACATGGGGAAGACGGAGCCGATTCGAAACTATCGCGCGCATGCCCACGAGGTTGCCAGACAGCTATCAAAGGAATCCAGCACGAGCGTTCGCTTCTTTGAGGCAAACGGTGTGCTCTACCTGCTGCGCAACATTGTGGACAGCGCGTTTGTGCCCTATGCGGTGATCGTGATGGAATGCGACGAGGAGGCGCTGTTTGCGCCGCTCACCAACATCGTCTGGCTCACGGATGCGAGCATTGACCTCAATGGCATCCCGCGCACAATCGCGGGGAGCGGTGTTGCGGAGGGCACGCAAAAGACGGGCGCGGATCAACTCTACCCGATTGACCGGACACTGCGCACATCGGACTATACCCTGCGGCTGCTTGCCCGCTCCGACGGGGCGGAGATCACGAGCGAACTGCCGAGTTCCATGCGCTTTCTGGTGCTTGTGATGCTCCTTGCCGTGCCGCTTCTGGTGTTTGTCGTCTGGGCATTCTATCGATATGTTACGGAGCCGCTGGAGCGCCTGATCGACGCCGCGCGGCATGTCAAGCGCGGAGAGCGCGGCTACGCCATAGAGCCATTGCCACAGAGCAGGGAGTTTCGCTCGCTCGCGGAGCATTTTAACAGCATGTCGGTCGAGCTCAAGACGCAGTTTGACCAGAGTTATGAGGAGCAGCTTGCCCTGCAGGATGCGCGCGTCAAGGCGCTGCAGAGCCAGATCAGTCCGCATTTTTTGAATAACACGCTGGAGATTGTCAATTGGGAAGTGCGCATGGCAAACAATGACAAGGCAAGCCGCATGATTGAATCGCTCTCCACCATGCTGGACGCGGCGATGGCGCGCGGTGGCAGTCCCGTGGTGCCGATCTCCGAGGAACTGCGCTATGTGGACGCCTATCTTTATATTCTCTCCGAACGCTATGGCGAACGCCTGCGCATTGACAAGCAGATCGACGAATCACTGCTGGATCAGGCGGTGCCGCGGCTGATTTTGCAGCCGATTGTGGAGAACGCCGTGGAGCACGGCATTGAGAAGCGCGCAAACGGAACCATCGTTCTGCGCATCTTCGCAAAGGATCGGCTCTATTTAGAGGTGGAGCACGACGGCAGCATGTCGCAGCAGGATCGGGAGAATATCAAGCGACTCTTGAGTTGGGACGGGACGAATGAGGAAAACGAAAACCGCCTCGGCAGAATAGGCATCCGAAACGTCAACCGTCGCCTCAAGATTCTCTATGGTGAAGAATACGGGCTTACCATCGAAGAGATCGCACCCGGGTGTATTCTCGCGCGGATTATGCTGCCGCTGAGAACGAGACTGGTCTAGCATAGGTTTTTTCGCATTCCATGAATCTCCATAGACATTTTCACTCGATCAAAGAGATAGCGCCGGGGTGTATATTGGCTAGAATCATGCTATTGCTTCGTAAAGCGCGATAGACTAAGGCGGGGTTTTATAGCCAGAAAGATACATACAACTTCTTGCCTCGTGCACAAGCAGAAGCCGAACACGGCAACGATAAACAAAAAACGGCAACTCCGTGACTTATTACACAATGAGCCTCTGACCTATAATGAAACCATCGAAGGCAAATCGTTGTTTGCATTTCTATCAAAAATCGATACGGAGGAAAGAGACCATGAAGAAAACCATTGCGCTCATTCTGGTATTGGCCATGTGCCTGACCGCTTTTGCGGCATGCCAGCCAGCTGCTCCCGCGCCCGCGGAAGAACCGGCCGCCGCAACCGAAGCCGCTGCGGCAGCAACCGAAGCACCCGCGGCAGCGGAACCCGTTAGCCTGACGGTCGTCACCTCTTATGGTGGAGACGACGGCAACCGCGCCAACTACGAAGCCGCGCTCGCCGGCTACGAAGCCGCGACGGGCAATACCGTGATGGACGCTTCCGCCACTTCCAACGAAGAATGGAAAGCCAAAGTCATGACGGACTTTGAAACCGGCACGGAACCCGACGTACTCTTCTACTTCAACGGCAATGACTCCGATGCAATCGTCTCCGCAGGCAAGGTCGTCTCCCTGGACGATATCCGCGCGGCCTATCCCGAATATGCGGGCAACATGAAGGACGAGATGCTGGTTCCCTCCTCGGTGGATGGCAAGGTCTACAGCGTTCCGGTCAACGGCTACTGGGAGAGCATGTACATCAACACCAAGGTTCTCGAAGCGGCTGGCGTCGCCATTCCGGATGCCGGTTATACCTGGGATCAGTTCCTTGTAGACTGCCAGAAGATTAAGGACGCCGGTTTCACGCCGGTCGCCGTCTCCCTGCAGGAAGTTCCGCACTATTGGTTTGAGTTCTCTGTTTACAACAATGGCGACACCGCCAATCACCTGAACGTCCCCGCCGCCTCCAGCGATGAAGTTGGCATGAAGTGGGCCGCCGGTTTGGAAGACATCAAGGCGCTCTATGACGCAGGCTATCTGCCTGAGAACACCCTGACCGCGACGGACGCGGAGACCGTTCAGCTCGTTGCGGATGGTCAGGCTGCGTTCCTGATCGACGGCAGCTGGAAGATCGGTTTCTTCCAGACCAACTGTGCCGATCACCTCGGTGATTTTGCCCTCACCTATGTTCCGGCAAAGGGCGACCGCGCGGCAACCGACCTCATCGGCGGTATCTCGATGGGTTACTACATCACCAAGAAGGCCTGGGACGATCCCGCTAAGCGTGACGCAGCCGTCAAGTTTGTGGAATATATGACGAGCGACGAGCAGGTCTCCATCTTCTCCGTCACCGCCGTCACCGCCCTGAAGAACGGCGTTATCCCGGCGGATAATCTCGACACCCTCCAGAAATCCGCAATCGCAATGTGCGCAGGTGCAACCAGCGTTGTCGGCGCGGTGCAGGATAAGCTCACGAGTGAACAGCGTGGCGACCTCTTTGCCAACGTGAAGAACATCGTCACCGGCAAGATCACCGCGGCGGAAGCCATTGATTCCGCTCTCGCCAAATAAAGAAACACATTTCATAGCATCCATCATTGGGGGTCGACCGAGCGATCGGCCGGCCCCCAAACGATATCACGAGCTTTCTCCTACCATCCGAAAAACCGACCAAGAAGCACGCAATCGGCATACTATGCCCTAGGCGCGCAGACGGAGGCACACGATATGAATTCCATGATCTACAAAAAGAAAGCGCCGCTGCTGTTTTTTCTGCTGCCTGCGTTTGCGTTTCTGGTTGTTTACCTCTATTATCCATTCGTCCAAAGCATCATCAACAGTTTTCTGGCGATCTCAGGTTTGGGCACAAAAGCCTCCGGCGTCAATACGCCGTGGTTTGCCAACTATGTCGAGCTTTGGAACGACCCAAACATGCGCACGGCGGTGAAAAACACGCTTTTACTCGTGGTCTGTACGCTGGTGTTTCAGGTGGGTACCGCGCTCGTGCTTGCGCTCATCATCGACCGCATCAAGGTCGGCGCAAAGTTCTTTCGAACGCTGTATTTTTTCCCGATCGTCATCAGCGCAACCGCGCTGGGCTTGCTCTTCAATATCATTTTTCTCTACAACGGCGGCATGCTCAATCAGCTCTTGCAAAAGCTTGGCTGGGCAACGGCGAATATCGACTGGAAGAGCGAGAAATACTATTTCTTCACCATGCTGCTGCCGGTGCTCTGGCAATATGTGGGGTTTTATTTTGTGATTCTCGTTACGGGACTCAACAACATCTCCACGGACGTCTACGAGGCAGCGGAGCTCGATGGCGCAACGGGCTGGAAGCGGATTCGCTATATCACGCTGCCGCTCTTGCGAAACGTCATCTGCACCTGCTTAATCCTCGCGGTGACAGGCGCGCTGAAGGTCTTCGATCTGCCTTGGGTAATGATGGGTTCCGGCATACCGTTGGACAAGTCGTGGCTCACCGGAACGTACATGTATAACCAGACGTTCACACGCGGAAATGTGGACTATGGCTCCGCCATCGCGGTGGTTATCGTGGTGCTGGGCGTGCTACTGGCGCAGGTTGCCAACCGTGTATTCAAAGAAAAAGAGTTTTAGGGGAAAGGGGGAAACAAGCTGATGAATCGAAATTTGGCAAATAAAAAGCGAATCCCGCTTTCACAGGCATTCTCCTATCTGGTGCTGATCTTCTGGGCGATCACCACGGCGTATCCCTTCATCTGGGTCATCATCAACTCATTTCGCGTGCGCGGCGAGATTCGTTCGGATTCGTTCTCCATACCCTGGCCTTGGACGAGCAGCTTTACGCTGGATAACTATGTTACCGCGAACAATCGCAGCGATTTTATTGCGGGATATACCAACAGCATCCTTATCTCTATCGTGGTGACGCTGGTTGTAGTGCTTTTGGCCGGTCTGTTTGCCTATGGCATGGTGCGCTATCGCTTCCGCGGGCAAAAGTTCCTCCACGGCATGATCATCGCCGCCATGATGTTTCCGGTGTTTTCCACGATTATCCCCGTGTTTCGCATGGAGGTGCTCTGGGGCATCGCGAGTACGCAGAACCGCTGGCTCTCGCTGCTTTCCACCATACTGCCGCAAATTGCGGGAAATCTCGCTTTTGCCGTGATCGTGCTGATGGGATTTATTAGAAGTGTTCCAATCGATCTGGAAGAGGCTGCCTATCTGGACGGCTGTAATGTGTTTCAGATCTACTTTAAGATCATTATCCCCGTCGCCAAGCCATCGTTTGCAACGGTCGCGATCTTTTCCTTCCTTTGGTCGTATAACGACTTGTTTACGCAGACGTTCTTCCTGCGCTATCCAAAGGAGAAGACCATCACGCTGCTCATCAACGAGATCAGTTCACAGGCGGGCGTGAACTATGGGTTAATGGCGGCTTCGGTCGTGCTTGTGGTCGTGCCCGTGCTGGTTGTCTACGTCCTGCTGCAAAAAAACATCATCAAGGGCCTGACCGTAGGCGCGGTCAAGGGATGATGCGCCCGACGTTGGAACGCGAAAAAAGCCTGTGCTATAATGGTCGGGAAGGAGAATCCCGATGATTCGAGTGGTTTTAATCGATGATGAGGTCATCATTCTCGAGGGCCTGAAAAAGGTTGTCGACTGGGTTGGTTTTGGCTGCGAGGTGGTTGCCACGGCGCAGAATGCATCCGCCGGAGCAGAGGCAATCCGCGCGTATCAGCCGCAGATTGTATTTACGGATATCAAGATGCCTGATCAGGACGGGCTCACCATGCTCGCGGGGCTCAAGAGCGAGTTTCCGCAGATGGAGGTTACGGTGTTGACAGGATATCGGGACTTTGCCTATGCGCAGGAGGCGATTCGCCTCGGCGTGACGCGGCTGCTGCTCAAGCCTTCCAAGATGGACGAAATCAACGAGGCCATGCGCACCATGACGCAGAACCTCCGCGCGGCGGGCATCGTGCCCGAGGAGGCGGAGGAGGAGGACAGGCCCGCAAGTAGCTTCTTAGTACGGGAGGCCGCGCTTTTTATGGAGTCCCGCTATGCGGACAAGATCACGCTGCAGGACGTTGCGGATCATTGCTATGTCTCCCAATGGCACCTGAGCAAACTGCTCAACAAACACGCGCAGAAGAGCTTTTACGACCTGCTCAATGAGATTCGCATCAAGAAAGCGCAGCAACTACTCGCTGATCCGCGCCTGAAGATCGGGGATATCGGCGAACGGGTTGGCTACAGCGATCCGGGGCACTTTGCGCGGACGTTTAAAAAGCTCACCGGTATGAGCGCATATGAATACCGCAACAGCGCGCATCTGCGCTGAAACGGCAAAAAAATCGAAGAACGCTGCGGGAATGATCTTCTTTGGATCATTCTCGCTTTACGAAAGGGTATGGTTGTATGATCTGTTTTGGTACCGGCGGTTGGCGCGCGGAGATTGGCAAGGATTTTTACATGGCAAATATTCAGCGTGTGGCGCAGGGATTGGCGCAGACGCTGCAAACCGATCATAAAGCGGATAAACCCGTTGTGATCGGATACGATCGGCGCTTTCTCTCTGCGGAGGCGGCAACCTGGATGGCGGAAACACTCGCTGGAAACGGCATCCCTGTTTGGTTTATGCAGCGCAGCGTACCGACGCCGCTGATCATGTATATCGTCAAGCAGCAGGGACTCTACCGCGGCATTGAGATCACCGCCTCGCACAACCCGAGCAACTACAACGGCATCAAGATCATCGTCGAGGAAGGCAGAGACGCCCCGTTGGACGTGACAGAGCGTCTGGAGCGCGAGATCAACGTACTGGAGGATGTGCATTCGCTGCCGATGCAGGAGGCGGAGGCGCGGGGGTTGGTTACCTATCTGAAGAACCCTTTCAACGATTTTATCGATTCCATCCTCAGTGTGATTGACGCCGATGCCATCCGTGCGCGCGGGCCGCGCATCCTCTTTGACTCGATGCACGGCTCGTCTACCTATCCATTGACGGTGATCCTCAACACAGCGCGCTGTACCGTGGATCAGATTCACGCGGATAAGGACGCCTACTTTGGAGGCATGATGCCCGCGCCGACCGAGGACACCATGGGAGAACTGCGCAACCGCGTTGTATACGGGAAATACGATCTGGGCATTGCGGTGGATGGCGACGGGGATCGCCTCGGCATCATCGACGGCACGGGAAAATACATCAGCGCAAACGAGATACTCGTGCTTCTCTATACCTATTTGCACGAATATCGCGGGTGGAAAGGGCCCGTGGTGCGCAATATGTCCACCACGCACCTGCTGGACCGCGTCGCGGAATCGTTTGGCGAGGCGTGCTATGAGGTGCCCGTCGGGTTTAAGTACATCTCCGCTAAGATCGACGAGGTGGATGCGGTGCTGGGTGGTGAGTCCTCCGGCGGCCTGACCGTTCGCGGGCATATCCACGGAAAAGATTCGGTCTATTCCTCTGCTCTGTTTGTGGAGATGATCTGCAAAACAGGCAAGCATCCAAGCCAGATGATGCAGGAGATTACGAATCGATTCGGCAGCTATATCATGAAGGAGAGTAACATCGCCTTTTTACCGCTGCAGCGCGCTGCGCTGGAGGAACGCATTTTTTCCGACTGCGTCGTGCCGGAGTTTGAGACGACTCCTACCAAGGTGAGCTATCTGGATGGCTGCAAGGTATATTTTGCCGATGATTCATTCGTAGTCTGCCGTTTCAGCGGGACAGAGCCGCTGCTGCGCATTTTTGCCGAGGGGCATAGTGAGGCGCAGGCGCTCTCCTACATCAGCGCGTGGAAGCAACTGCTGAATCTTTAGCCGATCTTTTCGGAAGAAAGTTTTATTGACGTGTATAGGCACCAAAGATTGCAAGAAGAATAACAAACGTGACCTCCTCATAACAAACAGTGCCGCGGTCGGTGAGCCGCGGCACTGTTTTTTGATGGCATTTGCCCGTTGATGATTAGAGCTGCACGTCGCTGTGGTTGGAGACGAGATTTACCTCCGACACTGCGGGAATCTCCCGAATGCGATTTAACAGCTCCGTTTGTTCTGCGCTGAGGCGCAATTCCAGAACAAGCTCCTCACCGCTCTTGCTGGATCGCTTAGACTTCACCTTTGCCGCTGGCAGGCGCTTGAGCACCTCGCGCAGAGCATCCTCGGCAGAGGGGGCATAACGCAGCACAAGCAGATAGGAGTCCGCGGGCTTTAGCATATTTCCGCCCGTGTGCAGCAGAATAAACAGCAAGCCGACGAATAGTGTCGCCAAAATCGCGATCAGGAAAAATCCCGCGCCAACGAGAATGCCCGCCGCAAGCGCCCAGAACATGAAGATCGTGTCCATCGGCTCTTTGACGGCGGTGCGAAAGCGCACGATGGAGAGCGCGCCGACCATGCCGAGCGAGAGCACAAGGTTGGAGGAGATTGCGAGGATGATGATGCAGGTGATCATGCTCAGCAGCACCAACCCCAATGCGAATTGCTTGCTAAAGAGCACCCCGCCGAACGTAAAGCGATAGACCACCGCAACGAGGAGCCCCGCCGCGCATGCAATCAGCACCGCGACAAACAGCTTCCCAACCGGAATTGCGGAGACCTCCTCCTGCAATAAACTCTGAATGCTTGAAATCCATTGTTCCATAAAATGCCATCCCTTCTCGTTCTCCGGCTGTGATGCCGCCGGAATCTATCTGATTGAATTGAACTGCTTACAGCGGCGATTGCCGCGTTAGAGATAAACCGCGAGACAGTTGCAGTATTTGGAGTTAGCCGAGAGTATCTTCGGCACATCCGACAGTGCCGCGGCGATAAACGGGGGTAAAAATCCGGTGAACTTGACCTCCAATATCACATCTCCGCCTTCCAATACAGGCACGCCGCCAGAATCGGTAAATACGCTATCCTCCCGATAGGACTCCGCATAGAGGTCGCTATCGAGCGTAATGCGCACATCGCCAACCGGATAGACAAACGCGGTTCGCACATAGTCCACCACCACGCTTGGCTGCATGCCGATATTGCAGAGGGCGGAAAACTCG
>JAEWYV010000081.1 GCA_023458615.1 Bacillota bacterium | reverse complement strand
GGCGGCGGGACAGACGGTGACGCAGGATCAATACAACACGCTGCTTTCGCTGGATTTGGTCAAAGGGGCAGAGGCTGCAAGCCATCTCAACCCCGGCGCAATTGCCTATCTGTTCTGCGTCTATGGCGTGCTGCTGTTATACCTATATTTCTTTGAACAGCAGACGTTTTCTTCCAGCAAGCAAATGACAATTTTAGCGTTGGTGCTGGTGCTTTCGTTGCTGCTGGAGTGGGTCTGCTACGTCATTGACCCGCGGGTGACACCGGCAATTTTCGGCGTTTTGCTCACCACGTTGCTTGTGTCGCGCAAAACTGCGGAGGCGGTGAATATTGCATTTGCCATGTCGTTTTCTCTGCTCTCCGGCGGGAGCGGGGTAACGCTGTTCGGGTCGGACTCCATTCTTTCTATGGCGGCAATCTTGATCTCCGGGCAAATGACCATGCTCGTTGCCGAGCGGAGCAAAAAACGCGGCACGCTGATTGCCGCCGGCGCACTCGGCGGTCTTGCTGGCGCGGCAATTGTCGTTGCCGGTGGCGTGATTCTGCAATACTCGTGGAACACCTCTTTGATTTACGCAGGTTTGCAGATGGCATCCGCGTTGATTCTCTCCGTGTTCTGCGTTGGCATGTTAAGCATGTGGGAGAACCTATTTGACATCGTCACCCCGGCGCGTTTGCACGAACTCGCCAATACCAATCATCCGTTGCTTCGAAAAATGATGACCTCTGCGCCGGGCACCTATCACCACAGCATGATGGTTGCCTCGCTCGCGGAAGGCGCGGCAGAGGCAATCGGCGCAAACGCGCTACTTGCCCGAACAGGCGCTATGTATCATGACGTTGGCAAGTTGCGTCGTCCGTTGTATTTCATGGAAAATCAGAATGGACAAAACATCCATGATACCCTTTCACCGGAGGAAAGCGCGGGATTTATCATTGCGCACCAAAAGGATGCGATGTCCTATCTTTCGCGCTATCGCATGCCTTCGGAAGTGAAGAAGATCGTAGCCGAGCACCACGGTACAACGCTGGTTGCCTACTTCTATCATAAGGCAAAGCAAATGCAAACGCAGGACGGAGAGCCGGTCATTGAGCGCCTGTTTCGCTATCCCGGCGGCTTGCCGAGCACAAAGGAAAGCGCAATCGTGATGCTTGCGGATAGCTGCGAGGCTGCTGTTCGCTCACTGAGCGAACCAACACGAGAGGATGTCGCGGAGATGGTGCGCCGCATTGTACAGGGCAAGATGGATGACGGGCAGCTCCGCCAGAGTCCGCTGACGCTGGATGAGATAAACAAGATTGAAAAAAGCTTTCTGGTCACGCTCACCGGATTGATGCACGAACGCATCCGCTATCCCGGAACGGAGGCGGCATCATGATCGACATACAAACAGAGCTGGAATGTATACCCGAATCGGCAACATCATTGATCCGCCGTGCTGTCGAGTCGACACTACAAAAGGCGGGGGCAGCCGCAGATGTTTGTGTACTCATTACCGATGCGGAGGAAATCCAGCGGCTCAATGAATGCTATCGTCATATCGATCGAGTGACGGACGTACTGACCTTTCCCGCTTGGGAAGGGGATGCGATTCTCTGTCCGCCGGATGGATATCTGGGCGACATCGCAATCTGCTATGAACGCGCCGAAGAACAGGCGCAGGAGTATGGTCATTCGCTGGAGCGGGAGCTTGCCTTTCTCTCCGTCCACGGTGCACTTCATATCCTCGGATATGATCACATGACGCCGGAGGATGAAAGAAAGATGATGGGCAAGCAAGATGAAATATTAATCGAAATGGGGTATCCCAGATGAAAAAACTAAGCGCAGGAGAGCGTGAAAAGATGCTCGACCTTGCCTATGAGGCGACGAATCGGGCATATACCCCGTATTCGCATTTTCAGGTTGGCGCCTGCCTGAAGGGCAAGGACGGCACCTATTATCTCGGCTGCAATATTGAGAGCGCCTCTTATACGCCGACCAATTGCGCCGAACGTACGGCGGTTTTCAAGGCCGTCTCAGAGGGAGAACGGGATTTTGAGGCGATCGTCATTGTTTGCTCCGGCAAAAATCCGGCGGCTCCCTGCGGCGTTTGCAGACAGGTCTTACGCGAGTTTTGTGCAGATGATATGCCGGTTGTATTCGCAGATGGCAAGCGGAACTATATCGAAAGCACCCTTGGCGAACTCCTGCCGCATTCCTTTGGCCCGGAGGATCTGCTATGAACGATTATAAGTCGGGGTTTGTCTCGATTATCGGCAGTCCGAATGTTGGAAAATCTACGCTCTTGAACAAACTGATTGGGCAGAAAATCGCAATTGTTACGGATCGCGCGCAGACAACACGCAATAAGATCACCGGTGTTCTGAGCAGACCGGGCTACCAAATCGTTTTTCTGGATACACCGGGCGTAACCAACCCAAAGAATAAGCTGGGCGAGTATATGCAAAAGATTGCTTACGACGCGATGAACGAGGTTGAGGCCATCCTGTTTATGGCGGACGCAACCGAGGGTGTGCGCGAGCGGGATCTTGCCCTGCTGGAAAAGTTAAAGCAGGCAAAAGCACCCGTCGTTGCGTTTATCAACAAGACCGATGCGGCAAGCCTGGGTCAGGCGAACGACGCCGAGGACATATTGGAGCAGCAAGGCTTTCTAAAGGCAATTCTACGCGGCTCCGCGGAGACGGGGAAGGGGCTTGAAGAGCTGGAGGCCACGCTCAGCGGCTTTATGGTTTCCGGTCCGCAGTATTTCCCGGAGGATATGGTGACCGATCAGCCGGAGCGCGTGATCTGCGCGGAACTCATTCGCGAAAAAGCGCTGCTGCTCTTGCGGGAAGAGGTTCCGCATGGCGTTGGCGTTGGCGTAGATAAAATGGAGCGCAGAGAAGACCGCGATTTGATGGATATTTACGCAACCATCTATTGCGAACGGGAGTCCCATAAGGGCATCATCATTGGAAAAGGCGGCTCGATGCTCAAGAGAATCGGGCAGGAGTCGCGCAAGGATATCGAGTGGATGCTCGGCTGCCCTGTAAACCTGCAGCTCTGGATCAAGATTAAGGAAGACTGGCGCAATCGTCAGGGTATGCTGCACGAGCTTGGTTACGAGTAAACATTAGCGGTCAGGAGCAGAGTTATGGCGGTCATTTGTACCGATGGAATCGTCACAAGATACGCAAACTATCGCGAAAGCGACCGCATTTTGAGTATCTTTACGATTGAGCACGGACGCATGGAGGCAAAGGCACGCGGCTGCCGAAAGCCGCAGAGCCCGCTGGTCAATGTCTGCCAACCGTTTGTATTTGGTCAATTTGAAATCTATACGGGCAAGGACAAGGCGATTATCAACGCCTGCGAAGTGAAGGAGACTTTCTATCCCATTCGTGAGGATTACGAGCGTTTCTCAATTGGTTCGGCTATGCTGCGCCTCTGTCATGACGCGGCACCGGAAAACGAACCGAACGAGGCGCTTTTTTCTTTGCTCTACCATGCAATCTCGTTTCTGGCCTATGGCAACAGCAACCCGCAGGATCTATTTTGCTGTTTTCTGCTACGCTATCTCAACACAATTGGCTATCGCCCTGCAATAACCACATGCACCCAATGCGGACGGGATATCCGAAACGACGCAATCGTTCGATTTTCGCCGCGCGGTGGGTCCATTTGTGCCGCCTGTTCACAGCATGGAGAACCGGTGAGTAAGACCGCACTGGAAGGCATGCGGCGCATGCTTCTGCTGGAGGATGCCGAGATGGATCGCGTGAAGCTATCGGACGGCGTTCGCACAGAAATCTTTCGTGCACTGACGGCTTATACCGAGAACTCATTGGAATTTGGCGCACGGGCCATGCAGATATTAACATCCGCGCAGAGCACGCCCGGCTTGTCTCAACCTACCCCAAATGATGAGCCCAATTCAATCGTATGAAAAGTTCGTTGCTGTATTTTTCGCTTCTGACTGCGATGAGGCTTCGGACTTCTACAATCGGGAAAAATTGTGAACTTTGCAAGGAAAGGGAAGAATCTTGTACGGCGGTATGGTACAATACTCCCGATTCATGGTCGTTCGTCACATCGTAAGCCGGACTCTCGCAAAGCGAGTTTCTTTTTACGAAGGCGTACAGACTGTGAAAAAATGTACAGAATGAGTGTTATGAGGTTTATGACTATGCCCTTGGGACGACAAAACGCGAAGATATTGCTTGTAGCGTGTCTTGTGATTGCCGCTCTTTTTATGCTCGGCTGCACGGGTAGCGAGGAAGCGCCTGTGGTTGAAGCGACTCCAACGCCGGAACCCGTCATCGTCAGCTTGGAAGTTGAGGACTTTAACAACAATTCCGCCAATGCGAACATGCCGTCCCCGACGCCTACAGTTGAACCGACGGCGACGCCGCTTCCATTCTCGCATTACGCGCCTACCGTCAACATGACCTACGAAGAACTCGTTGGCAGCATGGATGATATGAACATCAAAGCCAAAGAGCTCTTGAAGGATGGATTCCCGGATCCGAAGACGTATTATATCATCGTAGACTTGCAGTGGCAGGTAACGATGGTATTTAAGCGCATCGACGACGGAACAAAGTTTGGCAAACCGGACTATGATCAGCCCGTGCGTTATATGATCTGCTCCACAGGAAATCCGGATAGCGAGTATGGCAATGAAACGACCATGGGAACTTTTCAGATTCAAGTTCCCAAGGAACGTTTTTATCAATTTATCAACCTCGAAGCAGCACAGTATTTAACGCTGATTCGCAGCCGAACCTATTTCCACTCCATCCTTTATGATAACGCAAAGGATTTAAACTCCCTTGTGCAGGATTCTTATGACGATCTGGGTACAAAGGCCAGCCACGCCTGCATTCGTCTTACCGTGCCGGATGCGCGCTGGATTTGGTATAACATTGGATACGGCACAACCTGCGAAGTGCGCAAAGGCGATCCGCTTGATACCTTTACCGGATCGATTCGCGCGCAGCTCATCCTGCCGAAGTCCATTGCAGGTATTAAGCTCAAGGCTGGAACAGCGCCTTGGACGGATAATTGGACCATTGATGCTGTTGAGCATGTGCTGCCCTACAAGTATGAGCCGGCGCCCATTCCGGATGGGTATGACGCAAGCGGCAAGAAGATTGCTACCCCGACACCTGCCGATGGAACCGTAACGAATACGCCTGATCCGGGCGGATCCACACAAGCGCCAACGGAAATCCCTGTGACGCCACCACCGGCTGATACACCGGCTGGCTGGTAACGGAAACGCGCTGGCAACAGACGGATGAGACGACTGTTCAAAAGAAAAACGACTATTATGTTGCTGTCGATGCTGATTTTAGCATCGACAGCTTCTATTCGTTCTTCGCTTGCAGCCCAAACACCCTCTCCTGTACCGACTGCAACGCCTGGCGGCGCGGACGCAGTTCTTCAAAAATGCTGCGGAGAGACCGCTGGCGCTATAACGAATACCGCGGCGTATGCGGCGGAATTGTTACGGTTTGAAGCGGGCTATATCTCCGTAACCTCCCAAACCAAACAAACAACACAGAGCCAGCGTCTATACGCTTCTTTTTCTGCTGCGGAACGGCTGATGCAGAACAGCATGTTTCAGGATTGGAACGCATGGAATGCGACCTTGATGGATTTTGATCCGGCTGTCTATGATAGCTATGCGCAGAATGTAGAAGCGTTTACGTCGCTGGCAACATCGCTCAACGGGCAGATTCAGTCCGCCTCCGCCGCGGCGGTACGCAAGATTAGTCAGGACATGCGCGAGGAGGGCATCGCACTCAAGGCGCCAGATCCCTTCGCTACAAGGCTAAACTGGCGTGAATGCGCGGCATTGTATTATGTTTTTCAGGATGACATGATAGCAAAGCTTGCCTCTTCGTTTCCTCTTGATTGGGATGGCAGCGCGCGCTCCGGCATATCAATTCGCCTGCACAACCCCAGCTTTGAGGAAATCGCAAAAAAAGGTACCCATGACCAGCTTGTTGAGGCTGTGCTTGCACTGGATTACCTCAATACGGTTTATAATGATGACGGCTCAACAGCGCCGATTGAGAAGCATGTGTTCTCGAAAGAATATCTTTCTACGGTCGCGCACCCCGTGCCTGGTGGTCTGATCAAAAACGGCTGGTATGATCCCCGTTCGCGAAAGACGAGATTACACGTCGGCACGGATATCAAGCGGCGCGCAAAAACGCCGATTCTCGCCGCTACGGACGGTGTGGTCAAATATATCGGGTTTCTTCCAGTTCCCGGTAATTATGTCATCATCGAAGATCCATATGGATATATGTATCATTACTATCACATGTTTGAGTTGACTACGTTTGTAAAAGAAGGGGACACGGTTAAGCAAGGACAGCAGATTGGCATCGTCGGCAGCACGGGCAATAGCGTCGCCTATCATCTGCATCTAGGCCTTGTATCACCGGAAGGAAAGTATCTCAACCCCTATGACCTGTTTGTGCAGGCGGGGATCGGGCCGATTTTGAAAGATTAGCTCCTTTGATGCGTCAATCATATCTGACTTGCCGACAGGGCAAATGGATCAGATGGCGCGCCGAAACGCTTTTTTTCTTGTATGAAAGCGCCTCCGGTGATATACTATAGTAACTTATTATGGGTTTGTATGCGAAAGGAAAATAGAATTAGGCCAATCAACCTACGATAAGACGGATTTTTTCCGGGAGGAAAACCTTGAGAATCATCGCCGGAACAGCGCGCGGACGGCACTTTGACGCGCCAAAGGGAATGGATACACGTCCGACGCTGGATCGCGTGAAGGAAGCGCTCTTTGGCATGCTGCAGTTCGACATCCCCAATAGCAATGTGCTGGATCTGTTTTCCGGCTCCGGCAACCTTGGTCTAGAAGCAGCCTCCCGCGGGGCAAAGCGCGTCATTTGCAATGATCGAAGCCGCACATGCGCCGAACAGATTCGCGCAAATGCAAAAGCATTGCAATTGGATCATGTTGTAGAAACGCAGTGCAAGGAATACTCCGTTTGCTTAAACGATCTTACGAGGGCGGGAGAGCGATTTCATTTTGTCTTTCTCGACGCACCTTATGCGGACGGAACGGCTGAGAAAGCCGCCGACCAAATTTTTTCAAGCAAGCTCTTGCAGTCAGGTGGTATTGTCATCATTGAACACGCGGCAAATCTACCGCCCAATGTTGACGAACGCTTCGCCAAACTGACACAGAACAGACGATATGGCAGTTGCGCCGTTTCCCTGTATCAAAGCGCCGACGATCAGGAGGTAGAATCTTGACGCCGGATCAGAAAGGCCAGGCAAGCATGCGAACCTGCGTGTATCCCGGTAGTTTTGACCCGTTTACCATCGGCCATCACGATGTGCTGGAGCGGGCAATTTCTATGTTTGACCGCGTCTATGTAAGCGTGCTCAACAACGCGGCAAAGCATCCCGTGTTTTCTGTTGAGGAACGCGTAGATATGATCGAGCAGATGGTTGCCGCCGAAGGCATGAAAAACGTCGTTGTGACGCACTTTGACGGGCTTTTGGTCGATTATGCGCGTGCGATCAAAGCGGATTATGTCATCCGCGGCTTGCGGGCGACCATGGATTTTGAGTATGAGTTTCAGATCAACGCGCTCAATATTCACCTTGCGCCGGATGTGGAAACAGTTTACTTCATGGCGAGGCCGGAACATTCGTTTTTGAGTTCCAGCGCTGTGCGGGAAATTGGCTCTATGGGCGGAAACATCAGAGGACTCGTACCAGATAGTATTCAGAATATCATTGCAGAAAGGTTAAAAAAACCATGAGCAGCGCACAAACAATGAAGATATTTAGCATCATTAACCGCATCAAGCAGGAACTGGAAGAAAGTCCGCGTTCCAAGTTCGGCGGCACGAATAAGCGTGTTGTCGAAGTGGATCGTCTGCTGGATCTGTTGGAAGATCTCAAGGTTGTCATTCCCGAAGATATTCGCCGCGCGACGGGGATCATCTCCGAGGCGGAGAACACCATTGCGGATGCCAAGGAGAACGCAGCCGAAATCGTAGAGCAAGCCAATCAGGAAGCTGACACCATTCTGGGTCAGGCGCAGGCGCAGGCGGACGGCATTCGTGCCAATGCACAGGCCGAGTTTGAAAACCGCGTCGGCGAATCCGAGGTTTATAAAGAGGCGTTCACCCGCGCGAGCGGCATTGCCGCGGAGGCGGAAGAGAACGCAACCGCAATCTATAATGGCGCGCGCAAGTATGCAGACGAGATTCTCGTTGATCTGCAGCGTTACCTCACCGAGTACCACCAGATGATTGAAAACAACCGAAAAGAACTCGGTGTGGAAGATGAACCGGTACCTGCCCCCGCACCTGTTCGCGTTGCCGCGCCGGAGCCGGTCTATACCGCGCCCGCGCAGCCACAGTATGCGCCAGCCCCGCAGCAGTATGCACCGGTGCAGCCGCCGTATGCCGAGCAGCCGCGCTATAGTGAACCGCCGCGCCAGCAGCAGACTGCGCGTCAGCCGCGCGTGGCTCCCCACACCGGCGTGGAACGCATGCAGATAGAGGATGATCCGGGCGCAACGCGTCAGTTTGCGCGCCCTGTAGCCAAGCCTTCTGCCATGAGTGATATGGAGGAAGCACCGCGCCGCCGGGACTCCCGTGTAGAAGAAGCGCCGCCGAAGAAAAAAGGTCTTTTCTCCAGACTGCTGGAAGCGGAAGATGACGACGAGGACGAAGACGAAGAGGACGAAGGCTGGGAAGAACCGGCCAAGAAGGAACCCAAGGAGAAGAAGCCCCGCAAGCGCCTCATCGAGTTCATCGAAGCGGATGATGACGACGAAGAGGAAGAGGACTATTAAAACTGCGTTCTACGAGCCGTGGGTTTCACCTCCGGCTCGTTTTCTATGCTGATTTTATGCGGTTGCTGAAACAAGTAAGGAATAGATAACAATGGCGAAGAAAGTCGGACTCGCGCTTGGCGCGGGCAGCGCAAAGGGTTTTGCGCATATTGGTGTATTACAGGCGCTGGATGAAGCGGGGATTTCTATCGACATGATCTCCGGTAGCAGCATGGGCGCGATTATTGGCGGCATCTATAGCGTTGGAACCGACCTGTATATGCTCGAAAAATTCATCAAGTCTATCAAACTATATGACTATCTGGATGTGAAACTGCCGCTTACAGGCGGCGTTCTAAAGGGTGAACGCTTGCAGGAGCTGGTTCGCGTATTTACGCATAACAAGACGTTTGCCGAGACGAAGACACCGTTTTGTTGTGTGGCGGTAGACGCGGAAACCGCAAAACTGGATGTTTTGGAAGAAGGCCCGCTGCACGAGAGCATCCGCGCGAGCATGTCGATCCCCGCGTTCTTTGAGCCGGTCAAGCTCAATGGCAAAACCTATATCGACGGCGGCGTGCTGGAACGTGTACCCTGCAAGACGTTGCGCGATCACGGCATGGATGTGGTCATTGGGGTTGATGTCGGTTATCACGGGGATATCAAAGACGTCTCCGGCATGGGAGCCTACTCATTGATGAACCACACAATCAGCATCATGCAATGGGAACTTACAAAGTATCGCCGCGCGGAAGCAGACTTGATGCTCGTGCCGGAGGTTTTGTTTGTGCGCGGCAGGTTTCAAACCGATCAGGCGGGCGCAACGATTGATGAAGGGAGACGCGCGGTGATCGAGGCGCTACCGCAGATTCGAAAATTGATCGAATCCTAAACAAGACCGAAAACAGAAAGTTTGACGGCTAAAGCACGAGAATTGTTTCGCTGACCAATGAAATGTATGACTTTTGTTATAATCTGCATAGAAAACAAGCGCGCGAGAAAGCACTCGACGCGCTTTTGTTATTTTATAACATTTCGTGATGTCGACTGCAAGTTGGATGAATAAGTTGGATGTATGCGTTAAAGAATCACCGCTCCGCCCAAGTCCCGCCGAATCTCCTGCGTGGTTACATAGCTCAATATATCGGTGCTAAGCAAATCCGTCTCTACATTTTGGCGAACAAATGAGGGACACTCATCCAAATCGCTGTTGCGTAGGATCAAGGGCGCGGTTCTTCGTTTGGCAATTTCGCTGATAAGCGGCCTTGCTTTTTTCTGGAAGCCGAGCACTTTTAAGTAGGAGCCTTCGCGGCTTTGCGTGAGTTTTCGAACCTGTTCATTCGTGATACCTAGCAGTGCGCAGGCAACGATGCGCTTGCATCGCGCAAGGGTATAGCGCTTTGTTTTAATGAGCTCATAAAACTCACTCAACGTTCGAGCAATTCGTACAGAACGATAGAGTACATTTTCAAACCCTTCCGCAACATCCGGCAGCGCCGCCAACTCGGCAGCGGACATCCTGCGGATGACATAAAGCATAACATCGCTCAAGGCCTCCTGCGGGATGATGAACTGATCGTCATATAGTAGCGGCCCACCCACAAAGTTTGGCATGGTGGCAAGGATTTCACTTCGTCCCTCCACAATCGCTTTTCGAATTGCCGTTGCGCTCGCAAAATCACCCACGATATCCTCGCTGTGATATCCCGTGCCGACGCGTTCAATTGGAAGTGGTTCTATGGAAGGGGCATATTGCCGAATGGCGTTTAAATATTCAACAGCAAGAATGTTATTTGGCTGTGCAATAGCAGCGAGCATATTCTTCGGAACACCATATTCCGAAAGAGCATCAAACCGCGCGCGTGGATAGCTCTTGCCGAGCGCAAGATGTCTTTTGATTGCCTCCTGAAGCGCAGGTGGTTCGGTAGCGATAATATCCGATATCTGATAGAGTGTTTGCAAATCCGGCGCTTCACAGCCAAAGGCAAGGTCGTTCACCACACCCGTTGCATGGAGGGTTCTTACACCGCCCGCGGCAAAACGCTCCGCTGGGGCGACGGCATAAACACTTGGCAGCTCCAGGACGAGATCGGCTCCGGCACGCAGCGCCCAACCAGCGCGGGAGAATTTATCGGTGCAAGCAGCCTCGCCGCGCTGTACAAAATTGCCGGAGAGCACAACAATGCAGTAATCCGCACCAGAGAGCGCTTTTGCGCGCTCCAGATGATAGATGTGCCCGTTATGCAGCGGATTATACTCCGCAATGATTCCAACGACGCGCATGATGCTTTCTCCGCTGATTTACTGAATTTTTTCGTATAACAAGTATACCATTTTGGATATGATTGTGGTATACTCTAGCGGTTGGGAACAAAATGTAAGATTTATGGTAGAATCGAACATAATATGTTCGTTTTTTCGCTTGTAAGCATACAAGTATTAAGATACTAACGGAGGCGCAAAAATAGAATGGCTTTGATGGATACGATCAAGCTCAAAGCAAAGATGCAAAAGAAGCGGATTCTTTTGCCGGAAGGCACAGAGGAGCGGACCGTACAAGCGGTAGCCCTCATTCAAGCGGAAGGTATCGCCGAAGTAACGCTGCTCGGGCACACGGATGAAATTCTGGCAACGGCACAGAAATTCAATGTATCGCTCGACGGCGTTTCTCTTGTTGACCCAGAGAAGGATGCAGATTTCCAAGCGTATGTAGACGCATATTATGAAATGCGCAAGGAAAAGGGCATGACCCCCGAAGGCGCGGTCAAGATGATGAAGGACACCAAGTTCTATGCGGCAATGATGATCCTCAAAGGCCGCGGGGATGGTATGGTTGCCGGAGCCATCAGCACCACAGGAGACACACTGCGTCCCGGTCTGCAGATCATCAAGATGGCAAAGGGCATCTCGGTTGTATCCAGTTGCTTTATTATGGAAATTCCGAATAAAGCATATGGCGATGACGGTCTGATGGTGTTTGGCGACTGCGCCGTCAACCCGAACCCGACGGCGGAACAGCTTGCGGCGATCGCAATCTCCTCCGCTCAGACGGCAAAGTGCCTTTGTGGCATGGATCCGCGCGTTGCAATGCTGTCGTTCTCTACCAAGGGCAGCGCAAAGCACGAGCTGGTGGACAAGGTGGTTGAGGCCACGCGCATTGCGCATGAACTCGCGCCGGAGCTGAGCCTCGACGGCGAATTGCAGGCGGATGCCGCCCTTGTCGCGAAGGTCGGTCAGCTCAAGTGCCCGGGTAGCCCGGTTGCAGGCAAGGCAAATGTCATGATTTTCCCGGACCTGCAGGCAGGCAATATTGGCTACAAGTTGGTTCAGCGTCTTGCAGGCGCGGATGCCATTGGCCCCATCTGCCAGGGGTTTAAGTATCCGATCAACGATCTTTCCCGCGGTTGCAGCGTGGAGGACATCGTTTCCGTAGTCGCAATCACCGCCGTTCAGGCGCAGAATCAATAAGGAGAAATCGTACACAATGACGTATATTCTAGTAATCAACGCGGGTAGCTCTTCGCTGAAATATCAGCTCATCGACATCGACGAAGAACAGGTAATCGCCAAGGGCATCTGCGAGCGAATCGGCATTGCGAAGTCGGTTTTGAGCTATAAGCGTGTCGATGGCGAGTGCTACGAAGTAGAAAGCCCGATGAAAACGCACGAGGATGCGATTAAGCTTGTGCTTGCGGCACTTGCCGACCCGGATCGCGGCGTCATTGAAGACATGAGCTGCATCAAGGCCGTTGGCCATCGCGTTCTGCATGGCGGAGAAAAATACTCCGAGCCTGTGTTGATTGACGATCAGGTACTGGAAGCAATTGAAGAGTGCATTCCACTTGGCCCGCTGCATAACCCCGCGAACCTCATGGGAATCCGTGGTTGCATGGCGGCGATGCCCGGCGTTCCAATGGTTGCGGTGTTCGATACCGCCTGGGGACAGACGATGCCGAAGGAAGCCTATATGTATGCGCTTCCCTATGAGGCGTATACCGACTATAAAGTGCGTCGCTATGGTTTCCACGGCACTTCGCACCGCTATGTGTCCGGTCAAGCCGTGAAGAAACTTGTCAAGCTCGGCATGAAAAAGGAAGATACGCGCGTCATCACCTGCCATCTGGGCAACGGCTCCAGCCTCTCCGCTGTTAAAGGCGGCAAATGTATGGACACCTCTATGGGTCTCACGCCGTTGGAAGGCGTGCCAATGGGTACCCGCTGCGGCAGTATCGATCCGGCTATCATTCCGTATTTGATGGGCAGAACGGGCATGAACGTGCAGGAAATCGACTCCTACATGAACAAAAAGAGCGGCATGCTCGGTATTTCCGGCGTCAGCAGCGATTTCCGCGATCTTGCCGCCGCAACCAAGCAGGGCAACGAGCGCGCGGCGCTTGCGCGAAAGATGTTCTGCTATAAGGTTCGCCAGTTCATCGGTGCCTATGCGGCGACACTTGGCGGCGTGGATGCTATCGTTATGACGGCTGGCGTTGCAGAAAATGACGGATACATCCGCGAGATGATTCTACAGGGTCTGGAATACCTTGGTGTGGATATGGATTGGGAATACAACCTCTCCTGCCCGCGGGCGACAGATCTGGAAATCACCAAGCCTACAAGCAAGGTTCATGTCTATGTCATCCCCACCGACGAGGAGATGACCATCGCGAAGGACACCGCCACGCTTGCGCTGTGAGCGATTATCGTGTATAATCGCCAAAGAGATATTCGTTTCGGAGGAAATCAGCCATGAAGCATATGCAGACCATTCAGAAGCCCTGCATCAAAGCGGGCAAAAACACCGCGTGCGGCGAGTGTCAGGCGAGCTGTCAGTCGGCGTGCAAAACGTCCTGCACAGTTGCCAACCAGAAGTGCGCGAAGGAAGAAAAATAATATCTTAGGCTATTCAACCAGCCGATCCGCAAAGAAAGGCCAATTTTGGCCTTTCTTTGTCTGTTGATCGGATTTTGGTCGTTGTTTCGATGTTCAGAAATATAGGAGAATCAATTGATCCATTCATTTCAATTTCAAGATCATTTTGTTTTATTAGATGTGGAAAGCGGTGCCATCCACGCTGTGGATGACGCGGCTTTCTCGGTCGTTCAAGCCATAGAGCGTGGGAAAAATCCTTATGGTGTTGGTGTAAATGCCGAAATCGTCTCGGAAGTATTAGCAGATTTAGAAGAGCTAAAAGCGGGAGGCGCGTTTGAGACGCAAGCACCGACAGCGCCGGAGATTCTCGGCGGAAGCGCGATTAAGTCCATGTGCCTGCATGTTGCGCATGACTGCAATCTGCGTTGCCGCTATTGTTTCGCTGCAACCGGAGATTTTCATGGCGAGCGCATGCTTATGCCGCTTGAAACCGGCAAACGCGCGCTGGATTTCTTGATGGAGCGCAGCGGAACACGTCAGCATCTGGAGGTTGATCTCTTTGGTGGTGAACCGCTGATGAACTGGGAGATGTGCAAACAGCTGGTTGCATACGGACGCGAGCTGGAGAAGAAATATAATAAGATTATTCATTTCACGATAACCACCAACTGCGTGGCGCTGGATGATGAGAAAATCGATTTCATCAATCGCGAGATGCACAATGTCGTCATCAGTCTCGACGGTCGCAAGCAGATTCACGATGCGCTTCGTCCAACGGTGAACGGTAAGGGTTCGTTTGACATTATATTGAATTATGCGAAGAAGCTTGTTGCCGGTCGCGGGGAAAAGGAATACTACATTCGCGGCACATTCACGCGCGAAAATCTCGATTTTCTGGAGGACGTAAAGGCGCTGGTTGGCTATGGCTTTGATCAGATTTCGATTGAGCCCGCCGTGCTGCCAGAGGATAGTCCCTATAGCCTGCTACCGGAACATATTGCCCGAATCAACAAAGAATATGATTCGCTGGCAAACTATTATCTGGAAGCCAGAAAAGGCTCCGATACGTGGTTTAACTTTTTCCATTTTATGTTCGATCCCGATGGCGGCCCCTGCTTGAGAAAGCGCATCAACGGTTGTGGCGCGGGTACGGAGTATGTCGCGGTAACGCCGGATGGGGACATTTATCCCTGCCATCAGTTTGTCGGCATGGCGGACTGGAAGCTTGGTTCGCTGGATCAGCCGACGCTAAGAACCGATTTGCAGGAGGGTTTCTTAGGCTGCAACGTCTGTACCAAGGATACCTGCAAAAATTGCTGGGCGAAATACTATTGCAGCGGCGGATGCATGGCAAATGCGGTTCTCTATGGCGGCGCGTTGGAACATCCGCATGAGATCAGCTGCCAGCTGATGAAAAAGCGCATAGAGTGCGCCATCGGCATCTACTTAAGTGAACGATGAACAATCGATTGATCGCGCGAGCGCCCACGTCTTGTGACGCGGCGCTCACCGAAACAATAGGAAGAGAGCTTGGCTGCTCGCCATTGATTGCGCGGGCGCTGATTCGGCGCGGCATTTCCTCTGTCGAAGAGGCGCAGCGCTTTTTGCATCCGGACGAGGATTCTTTGCTCGATGCTTTTCTGTTACCGGATATGCAACAGGCCGCGGATCGCGTTCTGCGCGCGATCGAACTGGGCGAGCATATCTGCGTCTTTGGCGACTATGATGCGGACGGTGTTTGCTCAACCGCAATGCTCACCAATCGTCTACGGTTGATGGGCGCGAGCGTAGAATACTATATCCCGCAACGACACAGTGAGGGATATGGCATGTCTGCAAACGCGGTTCGGCTGCTGCACGAACACGGCGTTCAATTGATTATAACGGTAGATAACGGCGTTTCGGCGTATGATGAAATTGCGCTCTGCGATGCGCTGGGAATTGATGTGGTTGTGACCGACCATCATAGCGTCGGCAAAACATTGCCCAAATGTGTTGCGGTTGTCGCCGCGTCGCGAAAGGATTCCTTCTATCCAAACCGCTATCTTTGCGGCGCGGGTGTCGCGCTGAAACTCATTCAGGCGCTCAATGGCGGCTCCTATTCCAAGGAGGAACTGGCGCTCGCTGCGGTTGCTACAATTGCGGATGTCGTACCGCTCCTAGGTGAAAACCGCGCGATCGTCTCGCTGGGCATGAGCGGAATTGCCACAATACCGGGGCTTGCCGCATTACTGCAGGTTGCCGGGTTTCAACAGCCGCGTGTGGACGAGATGACTGTTTCGTTTATGATTGCGCCGCGGCTCAACGCGGCGGGGCGCATGGCGAACGCGACGGAAGCGGTTTCGCTGCTGCTTAGCGAAAAAGGCGCGGAAGCGGAAACAATTGCAGCAACGCTGAATGATTACAACCAAAAACGGCGTGACGCTGAGAATGAAATTCTAGAAGAGGCGGAGCGTCAACTCCAAACCGAAGGGCAGACGGGTCATGTCATCCTGCTGGCGCACGAGAGCTGGAATCCCGGCGTGATCGGCATCGTTGCCTCTCGGCTCTGCGAGCGTCTGCACCTGCCGGTCATGCTTTTTGCAGAGCAGAACGGCGTTTTAACGGGCTCCGGCAGGAGTATAGACGGTGTCGATCTGTTTGAAAATCTTAGCGCGTTTTCGCATCTGTTCATTCGCTATGGCGGACATGCGCGCGCCGCTGGCGTCACGATTGCAAAAGATCGATACGACGAATTTAAGCGCCTCTTTCAGGCACATATTGCGTCAAACTATCAACCGGAGGATTTCTATCCATCCTTTGCATATGACGAGACAATAACGCTTTCCGACCTTTCCGCGAATATCGTTAAAGAGATGCGCCTGCTTTCTCCCTATGGAGAGGGAAACCCGGAGCCGGTCTTTCGCATCAACGGCGTGAGATTTGCGTCCCTTCGTACCATTGGTAAGGACGACAAGCATTTTTGCGCCAGTGTTGTACAGCAGGATCAGGTGATGCGCGTGGTTGCCTTTGGCAAAAGCGAATTGCTTGAGGCGCTCAACACGGCGGCGGACTGGGACTTGCTGGCGCGGCCTTCTATCAATGTCTACCGTGGGAGTGAATCGGTTGAGCTTTTTTGGCTTTGCGCGAATGCTTCCGAAGAAAAAGTTGCTTTTTTTAATGCTTTTTTTGAACACAGATTGTATAATGAAGACTGTTCGAAAGAGCGCATTGCTCGGTGGTATGCTTCCAAGGATGCCTGGCATCCGACTGAATGGAATGATATCGCGATGCGCAAGCACTATCGGTCGTTGCAAACTGCCGTTGGGGAAGAGGGGGCAACTCTTGCCTCGTTGATTCGCTCTTGCAAGAGGGAAGAATTGCTTGCGCTTTGTGTATTTACGCAGTTGTTGTTTTTTACGTTTCAGCCTGAAACAGGAATGCTTCATCAACACTGCGGCTGCGTGCCACGCACGCTCAATGAGAGTTCGCTCTATCGATTGTTGAACGAAACTAAGGAGGCTTAACCATGGATCTCAAGGATAAGATTCGCAGCATCCCGGATTTCCCGATCAAAGGTGTGTTATTTCGCGATGTCACCACGCTGCTCAAAGATAAAGAAGGATATCATGCGCTGATTGAGACCATTGCAGATTCCCTGCGCGATCGTCAGGTGGATTTGGTAATTGGGCCCGAGGCTCGCGGATTTGTCATCGGCGCGGCGCTGGCCTATGCCCTTAATGCCGGTTTTGTTCTTGCGCGGAAACCGGGCAAACTGCCCTGCGAGACCCTGCGCTATGAATACGGCTTGGAGTATGGCACCGACGTATTGGAAATCCATAAGGATGCCATCCAACCTGGTCAGAAGGTTGTCATTGTAGATGATCTGCTTGCTACAGGTGGTACTGCGCTTGCTACGATAAAGCTGGTTGAACAGGCGGGCGGCGAGGTTGTTGGTCTACGGTTTGCCATTGAACTGTGTTCAGAGTTCGACGGACGCGCCCCGCTTGCGGGATACGATGTTCAGTCCGTTCTGCAATATTAAGAACCAATAGAATGCAAAAAATCAACGGTTCGCCGTTGATTTTTTCTACTCTCATGGCATCCGAATTTCACAGGCAGGTTGCTTGACTGATCGTTTTTCAAAAAAAGTGACAGGCAGATGCTGGGAAAAATATAGGAAAATTCGTAAAAAACAATGTCGTGGTTGACGGCAGGCAGCGAAAGAGGGTATTCTATTGCCTAATTCCCCGTATTTAGATACGAAGCGGGGATGAATGGTAAAACCTTTGGGGAGGTGTGACGATGCAGGCACAGGAACTTGTGCAGGAGTTTTCTAAAAAATATTCTCCTGAACAGACGGAGCTGTTTTCACGCGCCGTCGATTTTGCTTGCCAAACGCACGCAACCCAACTGCGCGAATCCGGCGAACCCTATATTGTTCATCCGCTGGAAGTTGCAAAGCTCGTGATGGACATGGGCATGGACGCAGCGAGTGTTACAGCGGCCGTGCTGCACGATGTGGTAGAGGATGGCGATAATGTTACCGTAGCCAGCGTTGAGGAGAAATTTGGCGCAGAGATTGCAAAACTGGTTGACGGCGTCACCAAGCTGACGAAGAGCGGACAGCAGACATATATCACGAAAAAGCAGGAACAGTCCGAAAATCTGCGAAAACTCTTTTTAGCCATCGCGGCAGATGTACGCGTGGTCATTATCAAGCTCGCCGATCGTTTGCACAACATGCGAACTTTGGCATACTGTAACCCCTACAAGCGCGCCCGAAAAGCAAAGGAAACCCTGGAGGTCTACGCTCCCCTTGCGCACCGCTTCGGCATGGGTGCCATCAAGGGCGAGATGGAAGACCTCTCCTTTATGTATCTTATGCCGGAGGAATATGCCGACATCAGCCGCCAGTTCCGCGAGAAACAGGCGGAGCGACAGGAAACGCTGGATAACGCAAAGCGCATCATTGGCGAAGAACTCGCAGCCGCAGGGATTGAATCCAGCATCAGCGGGCGACCGAAGCATCTCTACAGCGTCTATCGCAAGATGCAGCGCCAGAACACCAGCATCAATGAAATCTATGACCTGATTGCAATCCGCGTCATCGTCGATTCCGTAAACGATTGTTATGCCGCGCTGGGCGTGATCCACGCGGGCTGGAAGCCGCTCCCGGGCAGGTTTAAAGACTATATCGCAACGCCGAAGCCCAATATGTATCGTTCGCTGCACACAACGCTGCTCGCACCAAACGGCATCCCCTTCGAGGTTCAGATTCGTACCAAAGAGATGCATAAAACGGCGGAGTTTGGCATCGCGGCACACTGGATGTATAAGGAAGGGCGCAATGTTCAGAGTCTTTTGGATAAAAAGACCAGCTGGTTGCGTCAAGTCATCGAGGCAAAGGAAACCACCGAAGATAGCAAAGAATTTGTTGACAGCATCATGAAGGATTTCCTTGGTGAGTATGTTTTCGTGCTCACGCCCAAGGGAGAGATCATCGACCTTCCGCGCGGATCCACGCCGCTGGACTTTGCCTATCGCATTCACACGAATATTGGCCATCACACGCAGGGCGCTAAGATTAACGGTGCACTCGTGCGACTGGATTATAAGCTAAAAACCAATGATGTGGTGGAAATCGTTACCTCCAACAGTCAGGCGGGGCCGAGTCTCGACTGGCTAAAAATCGTAAAAACACAGGCGGCACGCAATAAAATCCGCCAGTGGTTCAAAAAGGAAAACCGCGAGGAGAATATCTCGCGCGGTCGTGATGCGCTCGAAGATACGGCGAAACGACAGAATCTCGTGATCAGTGAGCTGATTAAGCCGGAGTTTGTCAATCCGTTGCTCACGCGCTTGAACATCAGCAGTATAGACGACATCTATGCTGCAATCGGCTTTGGCGGTATGTCCGCAAGCCAGGTGCTCCATAAGCTGCAGGAGCTAAAGAAGAAGGACGACAAGGCGGCGGAGATTGCCGAGAAGATTCGCCGCGGAGACGCGGACGAGGCGACCAAAACCCATGTTCCCGTCAATGGCATTATCGTGAAAGGCGACCCCGGTATGGTGGTTCGCTTTGGCAACTGTTGCAATCCACTTCCGGGCGATAAAATTATCGGATACATTACCCGCGGGCGCGGTGTTTCAGTTCATCGCGCAGATTGTCCTAATGTGGCAAACCTGCAATCCGATCTTGACCGTATCATCGAGGTTGAGTGGGCGATTAATACCAAGAGCGCGTTTAATGCTTCGCTTCAGATCGAGGGCGACAACCGCCCCGGCACACTATCTGCAATTTCGGCGCAGATTTCCAGCCTGAATGTCAGTATTCAATCCATCAGTGGCAGACCGATGCCGGATGATCGCTATATTATCGAAATGACGTTTGAGGTTTCCAATACGGAGCAATTGAACGTGATTATTCGAAATATCAAAAAACTAAAATGTGTCAGCGATGTTTATCGCATGAACCGATAAAACAGGAGAACACAGGAGAAGATGAGGGCGGTAGTTCAGCGCACAACGGAGGCATCCGTTACAGTAGAAGGCAAGATCGTTGGCGAGATCGGGCGCGGTCTCGTTGTGTTTTTGGGCATAGAGGAAGGCGACACACAGTCGGATATGACCTATATTTGCGATAAAGTCACGGGCCTGCGCGTGTTTGACGACGAAAATGAGATTCCAAATCTCTCCGTTGCGGATATTGGCGGAAGCGTGTTGTTGGTTTCACAGTTTACCCTATGCGCGGATGCGCGAAAGGGTAAGCGCCCGAGTTATATCAAGGCTGCACGACCGGAATCGGCAATCCCATTGTATGAGGCCGCATTGACGCATATCGCGAAAACGGTGCCGGTTCAGCACGGGGTATTTCAGGCAAATATGCAGGTGCGGCTTGTCAACGACGGACCGCATACGATACTCTTAGATTCAAAGAAGGTGTTTTGATGTATTTTCGACAGATCACCAGCGGATCGCTGGGAGAGCATATCTATGTGCTTGGCGCAGACGACACAAATGATGTTGTTGTCATTGACCCCGGTGAAGCGGAGCCTGCGTTGAACGTGCTCAAACGTGACGAAAAAAACTGTGTCGCCGTGCTGCTCACGCACGGGCATTTTGATCACATCGGCGGTGTGCGCGCGCTAAAGGAACAGTATGGAGCAAAGGTTTACATTCATGAGGCGGACGCTGGGATGCTCCGTAGCAATCGCATGAGCCTTGCGGTGTTGACGGGCGGTCTTGTGAAACCCGTAGAGCCGGATGTACTGCTGCACGGCGGCGAGACACTGGAACTTGCAGGACTCTCGCTCGACGTTGTCCACACACCGGGGCATACCAAGGGCGGTGTTTGCTATGTGCTTACGAGTGATCGAAAGCTGTTTGTGGGCGACACGCTTTTTTTGGAGGGTTCCGGGCGGACAGATTTTCCCGGCGGTAGTGAAAAGGAGCTCTTTCACTCAATTTATGACAAGCTCTTCTCGCTGGAGGGGGAGTTTGACGTTTATTGCGGACATGAAGAAGAAACGACACTGGAACACGAGCGGCAGAACAACCCGTTTGTACAGATGGGATTGCGGCGTGGCTGGTAAGAGAGCAGTATGATTGCAATTCGCACAAACCGACCGGAATATCGAAATGATATAGCCGAAGAAATTCGGCTTTTTCTTGGTTTGGCGGATATCGCGCTATATGAGGAGATTAATCCGGCAGACGCCGAATTGGTCTTTACGCTTTTGCTAGAGAAGCAAGGGCGTCACTATGTTTTGACGGCACAAGCGGCGGAGTTTTTGGAGAACGATTCTTTTGATCTGCCGGATCATGCCTCTGCCTTAACGGTAAAAAAGCTCGAAAAGCGCGCGCTGAAGCTCGCCTGTTATCGTCTGCTGAAGCGAATTTACCCTCTGATTGCTACACCGTGGGGGTCGCTCACGGGTATTCGCCCGACGAAGCTCTACCGTGAGCTGGCGCAAGAGTGCGGGGAAACTTATGCCCGTGAGACGTTCATCAAAGTGTTTGATGTCTCCACAGAAAAAACCGAACTTGCTGCAACAATCTGCGGCGTTCAGGAACCGTTGATCCGTTCGGTTAAAGCGAAGGATATCGATGTTTACGTCGGCATTCCGTTTTGCAAAACCAAGTGCCTCTATTGTTCGTTTCCGAGCGAAGTAATGGGCAGAAATGACCGTTTATCACACTATCTTGTCACACTAAAAGAGGATATCGCCGCAGGCGCTACGCTTGCTCGCGATATGGGATATCAAATCCGCTCGTTCTATATGGGCGGCGGCACTCCGACCGTGCTCACAGCCGAACAGTTAGAGGATTTACTCTCATTCTATCTTTCGCAATATGGTTCTTTCGGAATCGAGGCGACCGTGGAGGCGGGCAGGCCGGATACAATCGATCGTGAAAAGCTACTGGTGCTTAAGAGGCTGGGTATCAATCGCATCTCGATCAACCCGCAGACCATGAACGACGAAACGCTGCGCCGCGTTGGCAGGAGTCATACGGCGGAGGACATTGTGCGGGTGTATCGACTCGCGCGGAAAATCGGCTTTGATTCCATCAATATGGATCTGATTGCGGGGTTGCCCGGTGAAACGACGGCGGATATGCAGCGAAGCTGCGACGCGATTGCGGCCCTGCAGCCAGACAATCTCACCGTGCATTCACTCGCGATCAAGCGATCGTCCCTGCTCAAGAAGGAACTGGACGAGCATCCGCTTGCCAGTGCGGAGCAGGCGGAGGAGATGACCGCAATCGGTGCTTCTTGCGCAATGCAGATGGGCATGCGGCCATATTATATGTATCGCCAGAAATACATGAGCGGAAATTTGGAAAATGTCGGATATGCACTGCCGTCCAAGGAATGCACTTACAACATCGATATGATGGAGGAAACCGCGAGCATACTCTCGCACGGCGCAGGTACAATGACCAAACGCGTGTTTTCGGGGCAGAACCGTATCGAACGGTTGCCGAGCCCGAAGGATGTTCCGACATACTTAAACAAGCTGGAGCAATTGATTAGGGACAAAGAAGCATTCTTTTCTCCGGTGAATTCCGTAAAAAACCCAGTAGATGAAGGCGGAAACGATTGACAGCAGGGGATGCCGTCGTTATAATGTGTTGGAACAGGTAGCGAACGGGAGAGTAGTCTGAACGAAGTCGCCCAAGAGAGCGGAACGGTTGGTGTGAGTTTCGCAAACGAGCGTTGGACGAACGGCACCCGCGAACCGCGCAGCCCAAGGGCGCATATGCGCCAAAAGCTGCGACGTAGAACCGGCGTTAACGGAAATGAAGCGGAATGAGCACGGCAATGACTGCCTGCTGGTTCAATCAGGGTGGCACCGCGGGTTTCCCGTCCCTACAGGATCGGAACCTGCTTTTTTTATACCATTTTGCTGGTATAATAGTTGGTATCATAAAGTTTGGAGGATCGGTATGTCCGCAATTAAAGCCCCAAAGGGGACGAGGGACGTTCTCCCAGAACAGAGCTATCAGTGGCAGTTTCTGGAGGCGCGCATTCGGGATATCGTAAAGAAATATGGCTTTCTGGAAGCGCGTACGCCGGTGATTGAACACACCGAGCTGTTTTTGCGCGGGGTTGGAGAAACCACGGACATTGTTCAGAAGGAGATGTATACCTTTCTGGATAAGGGCGAGCGCTCCATTACGCTCAAACCCGAAGGTACCGCCGGCTTTGTTCGCATGTTTGTTGAAAACAACCTGTTTGCCGAAACGCAGCCTTCCAAGATGTATTACCTCTATAACCCGGTCTTTCGCTATGAGCGGCCGCAGGCGGGGAGACTCAGAGAACACCACCAGTTTGGCGTGGAGTTCTTTGGCGCGAGCAAACCCAGCGCGGATGCGGAGTGCATCAGCATCGCCACCGAATTGCTCAGCAGTCTCGGTTGTGATGGGCTGACCGTTCGCCTCAATAGCATCGGCTGTCCGAAGTGCCGTCCGCACTATCACGAAGCGCTCAAGAGCTATCTGCGCGGACATTATGACGAGCTCTGCGAAACCTGCAAGGTGCGCATGGAGCAGAACCCGCTCCGCGTGCTGGACTGCAAGGTGGAGTCCTGCCAGAAGATTGCAAATGGCGCGCCGGTAATTAGCGACTATCTTTGCGACGAGTGCCGTGATCACCAGAACACGCTGCTCACCCTGCTGAATGGCATGGGTCTCACATATGTAATCGATCCGCGCCTGGTCCGCGGGCTCGACTATTACACCAAGACTGTATTTGAGATCACCTCGGAGAGCATTGGTTCCCAGAGCGCGGTTTGCGGCGGCGGACGATATGACGGACTGGTTGAGGAGATTGGCGGACCGCACACGCCTGGTGTCGGCTTCGGTCTCGGTATGGAGCGCTTACTGCTCGTGCTGGAGAATACGGGTTATCAAATCGAAAAGCCAGTGCGCTATGATCTCTATATCGCCTCCATGGGACAGGAGGCGGAGACGAGAGCCTTTCTGCTGGCAAGCAACCTGCGGAAGTTGGGCGTTAAAGTAGAGATTGACCACATCGGTCGCAGCGTCAAGGCGCAACTCAAGTATGCCGATAAGGTCGGCGCTCGCTATGTACTCGTGCTGGGCGGCGACGAGCTGGAAAAAGGCGAAGCGAAACTCAAGCGCATGAGCGACGGATTAGAGAGCACAACCGCGTTAAACGCGGAACAAATTTCAAAATTCATCATTTGAGGAGCGAACGATTATGAGCGAATTATTGGGCGGCTGGAAACGAACAAAGTATTGCGGTGACTTCACCAAGGAAGACGCGGGCAAAGAGGTTATTTTGATGGGCTGGGCAAATGTGCGGCGCGATCTTGGCGCACTCGTGTTTGTGCAGCTGAGAGACCGTACGGGGCTTATGCAGATTGTTTTCAACAGCAACACGCTAAGCGAAGCGGATTTTGCGCGCGCCTGCACGATCCGTTCGGAATTCGTGCTTGCCGTTCGCGGCGAACTCGTTCTGCGCACCGGCGACATGGTCAACAAAAACATGGCAACCGGCGAACTGGAGGTTTTGGTCAGCGAATTTAAGATTCTGAGCAAAAGCGAGACAACGCCGTTTGAGATTACCGACGACTGCAA